>NZ_LWFU01000544.1:0-7409 GCF_001635135.1 Oleiphilus sp. HI0080 | reverse complement strand
CCGTTCCACCTAAAGCTAACGATGAAACTGAAAAGTCCGAATAATACATTCATTTGAATTAGCTGGTTTTTAATACATGGATATCCGAAGAACGATTATTTTTATTGGCTTAGCAGTTGTCTCGTATATGCTCGTTTTGGAGTGGAATGCAGATTATGGACAAGCGGTTACTCAGACGACGAATGCCTCGCAAGTAAACCAACAAACATCTTCCACTCGCTCAACGATGCAAACAGAGTTGGAGGTTGGTAATACAGATTCTGAGCACGAATTTTCTGTTCCTAGTAACCAAGAAGATGCCAACCAAGCACCCTCTTCTGATTCAGATGGCCAGTTAATTAGAGTTACAACAGATGTTCTAGACCTAACAATCGACACAGAGGGCGGAAATCTACAACAAGCTCTCATGCTAAATTACGACGAAACACTAAACTCCGAAGCACCACTTGCGCTACTTCAAAACGACCAGCAACGACTATATACAGTTGAAAGCGGTCTTTTCGGTAAGAATGGTTTCGATTCTTCTAAGAACGGTGGTAAACCGATTTACCAAGTAGAGCAAACCACGTTTGAGCTGGGAGATGAAGAAGAGCTCCAAGTTGATCTGAAGTATACGTCAGAAAGCGGCGTAGAGTTGACCAAGCGTTATACGTTTAAGCGTGATGATTATTTAATCAATGTTGAGTATTTAATAAATAACCAGTCTAGTGAAGTATTTGAAGCTAACTTTTCTGGGAAGATTGTTCGAGATCGAAGTGTAGATCCGTCTAGTCAAACGAGTATGGGAATGCAATCTTATCTGGGGATGGTGCTCTCTAGTGAGCAAGAGCCGTATGAGAAAATTGATTTCGATGACATGCTTGAGTCGCCAGTTAATCAGCAGATTCAGGGTGGTTGGCTCGCATTTATACAACATTACTTTATTTCGGCATGGATACCAGATTCGGAAGTAATGCAAACCTATCAAACTAGGGTCAAAAATGGCCTATATCTGATGGGTTATATTAGCCCTGCTACGGTTGTTCAGCCAGGGGAAAAAGGAAGTGTTGGTGGCCAGTTGTACTTGGGCCCGAAAATTATTGACCGTTTAGAGCAAGCCGCTAAACGTCTGGATTTAACAGTCGACTATGGTTGGTTGTTCTTTGTTGCTTACCCACTGTTTCTTCTTTTGGATTTCTTACACGGCCTAGTTTTAAACTGGGGTGTCGCAATTATCTTGGTCACGGTCGTGGTCAAAGCATTGTTCTTTAAATTGTCTGCAGCGAGTTATCGTTCTATGGCAAATATGCGTCGTGTAGCTCCTAAGTTGCAGGCGTTAAAAGAGCAGTATGGTGAAGATCGCCAGAAAATGTCACAAGCGATGATGGATCTCTATCGCAAAGAAAAGATAAATCCGCTCGGTGGTTGCTTACCGATCCTTGTGCAGATGCCTGTTTTTATCGCGCTATATTGGGTCTTGTTGGAAAGCGTACAGCTGCGACATGCGCCTTTCTTCTTTTGGATTCATGACTTATCAGTAAAAGATCCCTTTTTCGTGTTACCGATCTTGATGGGTATCAGTATGTTTATTCAAATGCAGTTGAACCCAACCCCTCCTGATCCAATGCAGGCTCGAATCATGAAAATCATGCCTGTTATGATGACGGTATTTTTTCTTTGGTTCCCTTCAGGCCTAGTGCTTTATTGGCTAGTGAATAATATTCTTTCGATTGCACAACAATGGGTTATTACGCGCCAGATAGAAAAAGGTGCGGGTGCCTAACCCTCGATGATTGAATATCACGTTGATACCATCGCGGCAATTGCTACGGCTACTGGCCGTGGTGGCGTTGGTATCATTCGAGTGTCTGGTCCAAAATCATCCGAGATAGCGCAAAAATTCTTAAAGCAGCCCCTTCGACCTCGCTATGCGCATTATGGTTCGTTTTTTGATAAAAACGATCAACCGTTAGATCAAGGTATTGCCTTATCTTTTAAAGCTCCCAATTCTTTTACTGGAGAGGATGTATTGGAGCTTCAAGCTCATGGCGGGCCAATCGTACTTGATATGCTTCTACGGACTTGCATCGATTACGGTGCTCGATTGGCCGAGCCTGGTGAATTTACACAGCGTGCATTTTTGAATGATAAGTTAGATTTAGTTCAAGCTGAGGCAATTGCAGATCTGATAGATAGTACCTCTGAGGCCGCTGCTCGGAGTGCTCTTCGATCTTTGCACGGAGATTTTTCAAAGCGAGTAACCGCTATTACGGACGAACTGATCAATATCAGAATGTTTGTAGAAGCTGCGATTGATTTTCCTGAAGAAGAGATCGATTTTTTAGCTGATTCTAAGGTGCTTCAACAGGTTGACGAACTAAAACTCAAACTTGAAAACATCATGAGTGTTGCAAATCAAGGAGCTTTGTTAACCGAAGGTATTCGAGTCGTTATTGCGGGTCGGCCTAATGCGGGCAAGTCGAGTCTGCTCAATGCGTTGGCTGGATCGGAGTCTGCCATCGTTACAGATATCGAGGGTACAACGCGAGATGTGCTTAAAGAGCAGATTTCTATTGATGGTTTACCTGTGCATATCATTGACACTGCCGGTCTCAGAGAGAGTAATGACAAAGTAGAACAGATAGGCATAGAGCGAGCATGGAAAGAAATCAATCAGGCCGATTTGATATTGCTGGTTTATGATGGGGTAAAAGAACCAAATTTTGATCCCGACAAAGATTGGAGTGATTTTTTGGCGCGGCTAAGTAGGCGTGATCATGTTGTTCTTGTTCAGAATAAAATTGATCAATCTAATCTTGATGCCGAGTCAAATTTTCTGCAGGCGGGATGGCAGCGAATAAGACTTTCCGCTAAGACTGGTTTTGGTATTGATTTGTTGAAATCCTATCTCAAAGAATTTGTGGGTTTTAACAATGTTGAGGAAGGGTCTTTCACGGCTCGACGGCGTCATTTAACTGCACTGAAAACTGCCTTACATCATGTTGAGCTCGGAAGAGATCAGTTAGTACAAGCAAATGCCGGTGAGCTGCTCGCGGAAGATTTACGTTTAGCTCAAGAAGCACTTAGTACCATAACAGGACGTTTTTCAGCTGATGATTTACTGGGCGAGATTTTTGGCAGTTTCTGCATTGGAAAATAATTTATAAAAAACGTAGAAGGTAAACGCTGATGAGTCAGTCCAAGCTCCTCCGATCTAAAAGGTTTTTACCTCTTTTTCTTACTCAGTTTTTTGGGGCCTGTAACGACAACATATTCAAAAATACGTTGATGCTGATTCTAGCGTTTTCTGCCACTTCAAACTTGTCGGTTGATTCCAATGTTTTACTCAATCTTGCCGCTGGTCTATTTATTCTACCTTTTCTCTTGTTTTCATCGATTGCTGGACAAATAACAGACAAGTATGAAAAATCCGCCTTAGTAAGAAAGGTAAAATTTGCAGAGATTATTATTATGGTGCTAGCCGCTGCAGCGCTGTACTTCGAAGCATATTACTCACTGTTGTTTGTTCTCTTTTTGATGGGCTGCCAGTCGACTCTTTTTGGTCCCGTTAAGTATGCTTTACTCCCTCAGCATTTAGCTAAAGGAGAGTTAGTTGGCGGAAATGCACTTGTTGAGATGGCCACATTTGTTGCAATTCTACTTGGGACTATCTTTGCAGGAATTATTCTCGAATCTGACTCTCATCGTGAGGTTTGTGCCGTTGCAGTAGTGGCTCTTGCAGTCATAGGCTACCTATCAAGTTTGAATATACCGGAAGCGCCTAGCTCAGATACTAGTATTGAGCTTGATCTAAATATCGTTAGAGGGACATGCGCACAAATCAAACAAGCGGCGACAGACAAGATCTCTTTCAAGGCTGTTATTGCGGTATCTTGGTTTTGGTTTTTAGGGGCCAGTTATTTGACGCAATTTCCTAATTTTGCTCGCGTTGTTTTGAACGGTGATACAAGCGTCGTTACGTTGCTGTTGACTATATTTTCACTAGGGATTGGTCTGGGTTCTCTCATGGTTGAGCGGCTAAGCAGGCGTTATATTACGCAGTCGCTCGTAAATTCCGGAATAGCAGGCTTAGCGGTATTTGGATTTTGCTTGTATTTGGTGATTCCAGAAACAATCAACCCTACAGATTGGAAGGTGTTTTTCTCGCAGCTTAGCTTATCGCTAATTCTTTTATGTGTGCTTGGAATTGGTATATTTGGTGGGGTGTTTATTGTTCCCTTGTATGCGTTAATTCAAATCAGAGCTAAGCCCGAGTTTCGAGCGAGAATTATCGCTGTCATCAACATTATTAATGCCTTATTCATGGTTTTTAGTGCCGTTTTTGCGATGCTTTTACTTGGTATTGTTGGTTTGAGTATCCCAATATTCTTTGCGATCCTGGCCATATTGAACATTGTTCTTTTCTGGTACTTGAACCGAGACTTCGCTTTATCATGACGGTCAGTAATAAAATCAACTACTTAGCGTTGCTAGGTTGGTTCTTTGTGTATAACTTAATAAATTTTCGTCCAGAATTTAATAGATTATTTTTATAAACCAATTAAATCAATANGTTACGTTATATTCTTGTCTAAAATTCTCGGTTAATCTGTGGATAACTCTTTGGATAAGTAGCCTAAACCTGCGTAATATCGTTGTTTAGGAGAGCATTCTGTTTTCTTAACCGAGTAAGCAAAATAAACTGTATGATTTTTGTACGTATTTACTGTACAAGGACGCCATAGAGATTATAATTGCGCGCCATTTTTTAGATCCTTTTCCTGTAGAGGTTTTTGTGGAATATCCCAAGCATTACGATGTTATTGTCATTGGCGGCGGTCACGCTGGAACTGAGGCCGCGCTTGCGGCAGCAAGAACGGGTGCCCAGACGCTACTTTTGACTCATAACATCGAGACACTTGGTCAGATGTCCTGCAACCCGGCAATTGGTGGGATAGGAAAAAGTCATTTAGTCAAAGAAATAGATGCCTTAGACGGTGCGATGGCGAAAGCAACAGACTTAGCTGGTATACAGTTTAGGGTGCTGAATAGCCGAAAGGGACCTGCAGTTCGAGCAACCCGCGCTCAAGCAGATAGAGCATTGTATAAAGCTGCGATACGAACCATATTGGAAAATCAGGATGATTTGGAGATTTTCCAGCAGTCAGCTGATGACTTGGTTGTCGAAAATAACACTGTCAAAGGTGTTGTAACGAATATGGGGATCATATTTCGAGCTCACTCAGTCGTCCTGACAACAGGAACCTTTTTAGGTGGCGTTATCCACATTGGGCTTGAAAATCATAGCGGCGGAAGAGCGGGTGACCCGCCTTCAATTGCATTGGCAAACCGTTTAAGGGAACTTCCTTTTCGAGTTGGGCGTTTAAAAACGGGCACTCCTCCGCGTATTGATGCACGTAGTGTTAATTTCAGTGTGATGCAGGAACAGCCAGGCGATACGCCGACTCCAGTTATGTCGTATATGGGTAAAGTATCGGAACACCCTCAGCAGATCTCGTGTTTCATTACGCATACCAACGAGCGGACACACGATATTATTCGATCAGGTTTTTCTCGTTCCCCAATGTTCACTGGTGTTATTGAAGGAACTGGACCGCGATACTGTCCCTCGATTGAAGATAAAATTAATCGTTTTTCTGATAAAGATTCACATCAGATTTTCGTGGAGCCGGAAGGCTTATCAACGCACGAGCTGTACCCTAACGGTATCTCTACAAGCTTACCCTTTGATATTCAGATTCAAGCGATCAGGTCCATGGTCGGCTTTGAAAACGCACACATTACGCGCCCAGGCTATGCCATTGAGTATGATTACTTCAATCCTCAAGATTTAAAGCATACCTTAGAGACACGTTATGTTAATGGGCTCTACTTTGCTGGCCAAATCAATGGAACTACAGGATATGAAGAGGCCGGTGCTCAAGGATTGCTGGCGGGTTTAAATGCAGCGCGTAGAGCTAGGGGAGAGTCAGAATGGTATCCGCGTCGAGACGAAGCTTATATTGGCGTGTTGGTTGATGATCTTATTACTCTCGGTACATCAGAGCCCTACCGCATGTTTACCAGTCGTGCAGAGTATCGGCTATTGCTGCGTGAAGACAACGCAGATATTCGATTAACCGAAATTGGTCGTAAGTTGGGTGTGGTCGGTGATGTTCGCTGGGCATTCCACCAAGAAAAGCTTCAGGCGATCGAAGTAGAGCGTGAACGCCTACAGAAAACATGGGTTCATCCGAATACTGACGCAGCAAGTAAGCTGAATGAGCGTTTGAAGAGTCCACTTTCTCGCGAGTACACGCTCGAAGAACTACTTCGTCGTCCAGAGGTTAATTTCCGTGATCTCGTGGAGCTTAACTCTAATATTGATATTCGAGAAGATGTGGCTGAGCAGCTTGAAGTTCAAACTAAATACGCTGGCTATATAACGCGACAACAAGATGAAATCGAAAAGCTTCGTAAGAATGAGAATACGCGGATTCCGGATATGTTCGATTATGAGCAAGTATCAGGTTTGTCCAACGAAGTTAAGCAGAAATTGCTATTGCAGCGTCCAGAGACTATTGCACAGGCGTCACGTATTCCGGGCGTAACGCCAGCAGCGGTTTCCCTAGTTTTGGTTTACATGAAAAAGGCTGAAATGCGCCAACCGAAAAATCAAACGACGAAAGTCTAGCCCATGAAAGTTAACATCGACTCGGAAGCTTTTACACAACGACTTTTAACTGCAGCGACCGAATTAGGCGTTCTACTTAGTTCTACTCAAGCAGAACAGCTCGTGACCTATATTGAATTACTTGCTCGCTGGAACAGTACATACAACTTAACCGCAGTTAGAGATCCAAGCGATATGTTGGATCGCCATATTATTGACTCTTTGAGTGTTGTACCGTTTATAGATGCGGATACTGTGATGGATGTAGGTACAGGTCCTGGACTTCCAGGTATTCCTTTGGCATTACTCTATCCTGAAAAGCAATTTACGCTTGTTGATAGTAATATTAAAAAGACCCGTTTTCTGACTCAGGCCTTGATAGCGCTGGGGTTAAAGAATGTAGAAGTGCTTCATACTCGTATTGAAAATATTGTCGGCGTTAGAACGTTTCCACTGATCATTTCGCGGGCGTTCACCGCAGCAGATAACTTTGCCGCGCTTTGTGGACCATGTTTGACAGAAAATGGAAAGCTTCTTGCTATGAAAGGCAGTGAAGCACAAAATGAAGCCGACACACTTGGACCGGGTTATATGTATAAAGAAATTATTAAACTCAACGTTCCTAGTTGTGAAGCCGCGCGACATTTAATTATTATAGAATCAGTTTCATAGTTCGGCTGTGTGCACACAGCTGATTTATACCAGTTTATAGGGTACCTCCAGTGGCACAGATATTCGCAGTTACCAATCAAAAAGG
>NZ_LWFU01000543.1:0-7814 GCF_001635135.1 Oleiphilus sp. HI0080 | reverse complement strand
GAGGTTCTCAATCCGGACCACGTTATTTGTCATTTAAGCGATAACGGCGAAGTGAACATGAAGCTCAAGATTGCGCGTGGTCGTGGCTATGAGCCCGCTGATCAACGTGCGTTGGGTGAGGATGAGACTCGCGCGATTGGCCGACTTCAGCTAGATGCGTCATATAGCCCTGTAGCACGCGTAGCGTATTCTGTAGAAAACGCTCGTGTTGAGCAGCGCACCGACTTAGATAAGTTGGTTATTGATTTAGAGACAAACGGAACTATTGATCCTGAAGAATCGATCCGTCGTGCAGCGACCATTCTTCAGCAACAATTAGCGGTGTTTGTTGATTTTGATAACGAGAAAGAACCTGTACAAGAGGAAGAAGAGGAAGAAGTAGATCCGATTCTTCTACGTCCTGTGGATGACCTTGAACTTACGGTTCGTTCTGCGAACTGTTTGAAAGCAGAGAACATCTACTACATTGGTGATTTGATTCAGCGCACCGAAGTGGAACTGCTTAAAACACCTAATTTGGGTAAGAAGTCTCTTACTGAAATTAAGGATGTTCTAGCGTCTCGTGGTCTTTCTTTAGGTATGCGTCTTGAAAACTGGCCACCGGCTAGCTTGAAGGGCGATGATCGAGTGCTAGCTCATTAGGCTAGCCTCGACTTAGACAGGTAAGGAATTAAAAAATGCGTCATCGTAAAAGTGGTCGTAAACTCAACCGCAATAGCTCGCACCGAAAGGCGATGTTTAAAAACATGGCTGCATCTCTGGTCGAGCATGAGTTGATTAAAACGACTTTGCCAAAAGCAAAAGAGCTTCGTCGTGTAGCAGAGCCTTTGATTACTCTTGCTAAGAACGATTCAGTTGCAAATCGACGTCTTGCGTTCTCTCGAGTACGCAACGATGCGGTAGTAGCTAAGCTATTCGAAGAGCTTGGTCCACGTTACCAAGATCGTCCTGGCGGTTATATTCGTATCTTAAAATGCGGATATCGCGCCGGCGATGCTGCGCCTATGGCGTATGTAGAGTTGGTAGATCGTCCTATCGTCGATGAGATTGACGAAGACGAAGAGTAAGCTTGCTTCATAAAAAAACCGGCCTAGGCCGGTTTTTTTATTTTGCTTTATAGCACACAAGTTACTGTTTGATACCGGCTCGTTGAGCTCGGAAATCAATGATTAAAGTAAAGGTGCTAGAAATTGGCCGGTAAATGATCCTGAGACTTTTGCTACGTCTTCAGGAGATCCCTCGGCGATTATGTTTCCCCCTCTTGTTCCGCCCTCGGGACCCAAATCAATGACCCAGTCAGCCGTCTTGATAACATCAAGGTTATGTTCGATGACGACAATCGTATTCCCGTGGTCTCGCAGTCGATGGAGGACTGTAAGTAACTGCTGAATGTCGTAAAAATGTAGACCGGTAGTCGGTTCGTCAAGTATGTACAACGTCCGGCCGGTATCTCTTTTTGAAAGCTCCTTTGCTAGTTTGACTCGCTGAGCCTCTCCACCCGATAGTGTTACGGCGCTCTGCCCGAGTCGAATATATGACAAGCCGACGTCAATCAATGTTTGTAGCTTGCGAGCGATGAACGGGACTGCATCAAAAAAAGTTCGGGCGTCTTCAATGGTAAGGTTGAGTACCTCATTAATATTAAGACCCTTGTACTTGATGTCTAATGTTTCCCGGTTGTAACGCTTACCCTTGCAGACATCGCAGGGAACATAAATATCGGGCAAAAAATGCATTTCCACCTTAATCACACCGTCCCCTTGGCAGGCTTCACATCGACCGCCCTTGACGTTGAAGCTGAATCGACCAGGCTTGTACCCTCGTGCGCGCGCCTCCTGAGTGCCTGAGAACAACTCTCTTATCGGTGTAAATAGCCCTGTGTATGTAGCTGGATTTGAGCGTGGCGTTCGGCCAATAGGGCTTTGATCAATATCTATTACCTTGTCGAACAGGTCGAGTCCCTGAACCTCGCTATAATTGCATGCTTCTAGTGTCGTAGCTTTGTTGAGTTCAGTCGCGGCGAGTGGATAAAGGGTAGAATTGATTAATGTGGATTTTCCTGAGCCGGATACTCCGGTAATGCATGTGAACAAGCCACTAGGTATGCTCAGGTTTACATCGTTGAGGTTATTGCCGTTCGCGCCAAGTAGCTTTAACTGTTTTTCAGGCTGGGGGATGATTCGCTTGCTCGGTACTTCAATCTTTTTGCGGCCCGATAGGTAGGCGCCGGTAAGAGAGGCCTCATCGGCCATAACGTGTTCTGGTGTCCCCTCAGATACCACTTCGCCACCGTGAACACCGGCGCCTGGGCCGATGTCGATCACATGGTCAGCAAGTCGGATCGCATCCTCGTCATGTTCCACAACGATGACCGTATTGCCGAGGTCCTTTAAATGCGTCAATGTCTTCAATAGGCGCTCATTATCTCGCTGATGCAGGCCTATTGATGGTTCGTCCAGAATATACATTACCCCCACTAGACCCGCGCCGATCTGACTCGCAAGCCTTATTCGCTGAGCCTCTCCGCCAGAGAGCGTGTCTGCGCTACGGTCTAAGGTTAGATAGTCCAAGCCTACATTTACCAAGAACTCTAGACGCAAGCGAATCTCTTTTAAAATTTTGTCTGCGATCTCGCCGCGCTTCCCAGAGAGCTTTAGGCTTTCGTAGTAATTTAGAGCATCACCAATTGGCCGTGTAATCACTTGAGGGAGCGTTTTCTCATCAATGAACACGTTTCGAGAGCTCTCTTTGAGTCTTGAGCCATGGCAGGAAGGACAGGCCTGTGTCGCTAGATAATTAGATAGTTCTTCTCTAACCATTTGCGATTCTGTTTCTCGGTACCGCCGGTCCATATTCGGAATGACACCCTCAAATGCATGCTCTCGTTGCATGGTGTCGCCGCGGGAATTTACATAGTTAAAAGCGATCTCTTCCTTGCCGCTGCCGTGTAAGATGATCTGCTGAATGTTTTCGGGAATTTCACCGAATGGCGTGTCTATATCAACCGAATAGTGCTGCAAAACGCTGCTAAGTAACTGAAAGTAATAGATAGTTCGGCGGTCCCATCCCTTAATCGCGCCTTCAGCAATGGTTAGTTCGGGGGCGCGAACGACACGATCCGGATCAAAGAACTGTTTGACGCCCAGACCGTCACACGTCTGGCAAGCTCCGGAGGGGTTATTAAATGAGAACATCCGTGGCTCAAGCTCGCTTATTGAATAGCCGCAGACCGGACAAGCGAACCGGGATGAGAAAACCATTTCTTCTTTGTTGGAGTCTTCGTCCATATAGGCAACGACTGCGATGCCATCGGTAAGCTCTAAGCAAGTCTCAAAAGACTCAGCAATTCGCTGCTTGATGTCGCGCCGAACCTTAAATCGGTCAACGACAACCTCGATGGTGTGCTTCTTATTCTTGTCTAGCTTCGGTGTGTCGTCCAGGTCGACTACAATTCCGTTGATTCGAGCGCGGATGAAACCTTGCGTCTGTAACTCTTGAAATGTATGTAAGTGCTCGCCTTTTCGGTTTTGGATAACTGGGGCAAGCATCATTAGCTTTGAGCCCTCTGGTTGCTCACAAACTTTGTCGACCATTTGGCTGACCGTTTGGGCATCCAAGGGTAGGTTGTGTGTGGGGCATCTTGGCTCGCCGGCGCGGGCATATAAAAGGCGAAGGTAGTCGTATATCTCTGTAATCGTCCCCACTGTCGAACGTGGATTATGGGATGTCGATTTTTGCTCAATTGAAATTGCGGGTGAAAGGCCTTCGATATGGTCCACCTCGGGCTTATCCATCATCGATAAAAATTGCCGTGCATAAGTCGACAGCGATTCGACATAGCGCCGTTGGCCTTCGGCATATAATGTATCAAACGCAAGGGATGACTTTCCTGAGCCAGAGAGCCCTGTAATGACAATTAGTTTGTCTCTTGGGATTTCTAGGTCAATGTTTTTGAGATTGTGGGTGCGAGCACCCCTTACGGTGATGTTTTCCATACTTCTACTTTGTAGCGCCGAAACCAACCATTATAGCCTTGAAAGCCGTCTTCGGTTCAGTAATAAAATAGTTTTTCTGCATGTCATCCTAATATCGCTTTAGTGCTAGAATACGCGCCGTTTTGTCTGTTTAACTCCAGTTCTATTCTATGATCGCTAGT
Organism: Oleiphilus sp. HI0080; assembly: GCF_001635135.1. NCBI lineage: Bacteria > Pseudomonadati > Pseudomonadota > Gammaproteobacteria > Oceanospirillales > Oleiphilaceae > Oleiphilus > Oleiphilus sp. HI0080. The sequence continues at coordinate 3,658 of NZ_LWFU01000543.1, read as the reverse complement.
GAACGTAAATCAGTACTGTCTTTGGCAATGCTCTATGCCACAAGAATGTTGGGCCTTTTTATGGTCCTTCCAGTTTTCGTGCTTTATGGCAGTGAGTTCGAAGGCTCCACGCCGGCGCTGATCGGTTTGGCCATTGGTGCCTATGGTCTAAGCCAAGCTTTACTGCAGATACCGTTTGGCGCCTTATCCGACCGCTATGGCCGAAAAGTCATGCTCTACATCGGCTTGGTTATTTTCTTCATTGGAAGTGTCGTGTCGGCGTCAAGTGATACGATTTATGGGGTCATTGCGGGTCGCTTTATCCAAGGGGCAGGTGCGATCGCGGCCGTGATTATGGCACTACTAAGTGATTTGACCAGTGTAGAAAGTCGCACCAAGGCAATGGCTTTGGTGGGGATGTCGATAGGCGTTAGCTTTACGTTGGCGTTAATTCTTGGTCCGCTAGTCGCTGACTTGGGGGGGCTGAGGGCCATTTTTTGGCTTACGGCGGCGTTAGCGCTGAGTGCTTTGCTTTGGTCGTTCGTTGCGATACCGAATCCTACGGTGAAGACGAAGCATCGGGATAATCGTGTTTTTAAGGATCAGATCCGAGATGTACTAAGAGACTCTGAGCTTTTGCGATTGGATTTCGGAATTTTTGTTTTGCACTTTGTTCTCACTGCGATGTTCATTGCGATTCCGGTTTCTTTGGTCAATTCGGCCGGCTTGCCATCGCAAGATCATTGGTGGCTATATTTACTGGTTCTAGTAGGCTCTTTCTTCTGTATGGTGCCATTGATTATCGTCGGTGAGAAACACCATAAAATGAAGATGATCTTTTGTCTCGCCATTCTCTTGGTTTTGTCGTCGGCTGCAGCGATGCCGTTGGCGCATTCGCAGTTGGGGTGGTTTGTAGTTGCTCTGTTTATCTTTTTTATGGGGTTCAACCTACTTGAGGCCAGTTTGCCCTCTCTGGTCAGCAAAATTAGTCCGGCCGGCAATAAGGGGACGGCCATGGGCGTATACTCAACGGGTCAATTTGTCGGTGCATTTCTAGGTGGTGTAGTAGGCGGTATGCTGCTTGATTTATACACAGAGACGGCCGTATATATGTTTTCTGTTTGCTTGGTCTCACTTTGGTTGTTGGTCGCGCTAACGATGGAAAACCCGAAACACCAAAAAACCATGACTGTTTTTTTTCGAGAGAATCTAGATTCATCTGAAGTCAGTTCGCTGAGCGATGAGCTTGTCAGACTTGAAGGGGTAGAAGATGCCGTTGTCGTTTCAGATGGCGTTGCCTACTTAAAAGTACTGTCAACGAAGTTGGACGACAACGCTCTAGAGCGCTTGAAGCAGCAATACTCTTAGCGCTTATTTCTTCCTTGTTTAGTAGTGAAATCTCTGCTGATTGAATAGAAAAAAAACAGTACTCGTGAGACAATGCNTGCCACTATTTAATGAATTGAATTTTAATCCTATACGCGAAGGAATGCGTTAATTTAGAAAGGGGAAAACGATGGCCAGAGGCATCAACAAAGTAATTTTGATCGGTAACCTGGGTCAGGATCCGGATGCGCGTTTTACGGCTCAGGGCTCGACGGTCACCAACCTTAACCTAGCGACAGACGAGAGCTACAAAGATAAGCAAACAGGTCAGATGGTTCCTAAAACAGAGTGGCACCGCGTTGTTCTGTTTAATCGCTTAGCAGAGATAGCGAAAGACTACTTGCGAAAAGGCTCTAAAGTTTACATCGAAGGTCGTCTTCAAACGCGCAAGTGGCAGGACCAGCAAGGTCAGGATCGCTACACAACAGAAATTGTTGCCAACGAATTGCAAATGCTCGATTCGAAGGGCGCAGGCATGGATCATGGCGCCCAATCGGGTGGCTACAATCAAGCTCCGCAGCAAGGTGGCGCGCCGAAGCAGCAAAGCTATGCTCCGCAGCCTAATCAAGCTCCGCAATCTCAGGCGGGGCAAAACTACGCTCCTCAGCAAGGTGGATACAACCAAGCTCCACCGCAATCAGCGCCTGCACCGGCCCCCGCGCCGGCGATGGATAATTTTGATGACGATATTCCGTTCTAGCTGATGATTTAACTCTCTGATTGTTTTTAAGGCTCCTTTTTAGGGGCCTTTTTACATTTGAGGGTCTGATTATGAGTTAGCCAGCATGCTGTCTGTCGCGAGTGGTTGGCCAATGTCTATGTTTGAGCGTTGAACATGATGTAGTATTAATTGAATCAGCGTTGAGGAGAAAGTTATGTCTTTGAGAAGTATTGGTGGAATAACCGCTAAGCCCATTCTTTTATTGTTATTTTCTATTGTTGTGTCGCCCTTAGTCGCTGCCGATAGCACGCACGGGAAGCGCTATGTTGGCCTTAACTTTGGTTTTTATGAGCAAGCGTTTTCAGACTCATCTCAATCTGCCTCTATGACCACAGTTGATGGACGAATGGGAGGTTATATTAACGATAATGCCGCCGTTGAGGTGCGTCTAGGGGCGGGCATACTAGGTGATGAGATTGGAGCGCGCGACGTTGATTTGAATTATCAATTAGGTGCCTATACCCGCATTGGCGCATTGTTCGACAATATTTATCCTTATGTGCTTGCAGGCTTTACTCGAGCAGAAGTTGGTTTATCTAACCCAGATACAGATGATGCAGAGACCGATATTTCGTATGGCGTCGGTGTTGATATGAATGTCAGTAATCTGACTGTTAATATTGAATACGCGCAGCTTGTTGATAACGGGAATGTGGATCTTGGTGGATTTGCTCTCGGATTTACTAGCAGTTTCTAGGGTGGTTAAACAAACTGCACTTCTGCGATCTTAATTGAAACCGAACAATGGAAGGTCTGGAGAAATCGTTCTTTGGGCCTTTTTGGTGTGAGTCGCTCGATTCGATACCTAAGCTTTGATGTCCTGTCTAAATGATTGCTAATTATTAATATAGATAATTGCAATTATCTTTTTGCACACAATAACTTACTACCCTATCCTAAAGTGTAATATGAACTATGTGTTTTAGGTGACGGTAGAGTAAATTGTTTCCATTTTTGAAGTCAAAAGGTCCGCCAGGTGTTGTCGGTCTTGAAGTTCGGCCAGACGGCCTTGGCATCGCTATTTCCAGAGGTAGTGGCGATTTAATGTACGCGTTTGAGGCGTGCAATGCGGCAGAACGTGTTGCAAAACTGAGGAGCATTGTCGACGAGCAGGGCTTGGAGAAAATGGCCTGCCGCGTGGTTCTACCGTTCGATCAATATAAAACTTATTCTATCGACAAGCCTCAGGTTGAAGACAGTGAGGTGCCTGATGCCGCCCGTTGGCGCGTTAAAGATATGCTCGATTTCGATCTCGATGATGCGATAACCGATGTGTATGAGTTCCCTGTTGATGCTCTGCGAGGACGGACAGCTCAAGTTAACGTAGTTATTTGTCGTCGCACAATTATCCAAGGACTAGTCAGCTTGGTGAATGATTCAGGGATGGCGCTAGAGAGCATTGATATTGCTGAGCTGTGTTTGAGAAATGTGGCGGTTACGCAAGTGTCAGACCCAGAAAGGCCAGTCGCTATGTTGTATCTCCGGCGAGGCGCAGGGATTATGGTATTCGTCAAAGATCATAGCCTTTATTTGGCGCGACATTTTGACTTCTCTACAGAAGCTTTGAACGAG
>NZ_LWFU01000542.1:0-7818 GCF_001635135.1 Oleiphilus sp. HI0080 | reverse complement strand
CAAACAAAGCGAGGCCCGCTCTGGAAAGCGTAGACAGCACGCAAAAGGCTGACATGCCAAACAGTAAGAACCACAACGGCGCATTAGCAGAGCGATCGTTCAACACTTTCGCAAGCGCCAGTGACCCTAGAATCGAAATGTATAAGGTGAGTGAGTTTTGGTGTGGGAACGGTCCCATCGTTTGGAACATCCCCAGTAAATACTTTTGTTTTACGACAGACGTGAAGATATAGAAAATGACGATGCCGACGGAGCTCATGAACATCTCAATGTGCTCTGAGGTTTGGATATATTGAAATGCGATCCAAAAGTAGAGAAGCATTCGCAGCATTTTGGTGATCTCAAACGCGGAGTAGATGTAGACGTCAGCGTGTACGATCGAGCTGACAGAGATCAGTAGATAAATGATGTAGAGGATGCTTCCTGGAGGAAACCAGCGAACACCATAAACCGGTGATCGTTTAACGGCTAGCAGCAAGATGATGTACATGGCAATATCTACCATGCCGAACTCGAACCCCTTCGAAGTCCCTCGGTAGGTCTCCATCGAGATAAAGTTAATATCGACCATCTCGCAGGTAAAGAAGACGAACAGAAAGAAGACAAGATTTTCGATCCACTTATAGCGCAGTGCTAGGAAATAGCCCACCGGTACTCCAATCAGGAGTACCGTAAAGAAGATGACATACTTGAGCTCGCTCATGATTGCTTACTTAACCCTTACACTGATCTCTCGATCAATATCAAAGGCGGTGACAGCGGCTTCTAAGGTCGGCACGATTTCAGATAAGATCGCATTCCACTGACCTAGAATACCTTTCGGCACATAGACAATGTCATTGGGTTCAAGTCGAAAGTCTCGGCTAGTACCTGTGAGAATTTCGTCTCGCGAAAGTTTATATAGGCGCGGATGCTGCAGGTTACCGCGAATCACGACAATCTCGTCAGCCGCGCTGTTTTTGACGCCTTCAGCATGCGCCAGTAAACGGCCTGCTGTCATGTTCGGCTTGAATCCAAAGTAACCTTGTTTATTCACTTCACCAATGACATACACTTCTTGGTTCATTGCCGACGGAATAAAAATATAGTCGCCGTTAATCAAAGGAATGTTCATCAGCGCATCGCCTTTGCGAAGGAGCGCGTCAAAGTCGATCGGGAGTATGTCGTCACCACGACGAACAAAGCTATGTTGTAGATCGGCCAGTTCGATGGTGTTGTTGTCGAATACACCAACTGAGAGGCCTTCCGCTTTTGCGATTGCGTCTGCGAGGCGAATAGAGCCGTCAAAGTAGTAAAAGCCTGGTTTCGTGACTTTGCCCATGATCGTAAAGCTCGAGCTACGCATTTCGTATGGGATAAGAGACACTTTAGGGTAGTGAATATACTTTTTTAGCGCCGCCTCGATCTCCGCCGTTGCGTTCGGAATAGACAGGTCTTTTACCTGAATCTCGCCAATCAGTTTGCAGGTAATGGTGCCATCCATCTTGACGATAATGCCTTTGGTATCAAGGTCGGACTCGTTATAGACATAGATATTAAACTTGTCTCCCGACGCGATTCGGTATTCGTTGTTCTCTAGCGTGTGGAGACTTTTTAAGAAGTTACGGTCTTGTTGAATCTGCTCTTCCGTGACCGTGAGACCCGTTTCTGAAATATCTAGTTGATCAGGGAACGTGTTATCCGATACGACGTCCTGATTGGCACAGCCGGAAATAGTCAACGTTAGGAACAAGAAAATACCTTGACTGCACAAGGCCTTAAGCAGATTTCTCTTTGTGTGTACGAGTGAAATAGAAGTAAAAAGCATCGTGATCACCTTAGTTAAAGTCCAGCTGACTACGGATATATTTTTTCGGTAACGCGTTGATAAGAAGGCCGATATTTCGAACCCCCCATGCATTCATCATGGCAACGGTTTGGTTCATCACTTTCTTTGGCGTGTTACGGCTCTTGGTGAGAACTAAATTAAATTCTGCGCACTGGGCAATGGTGCGAAATAGTTGCAGATGTCGATTCGCCGGGAATATGTCCCAAACAACCAAATCGTAGTGTTGGTAGCAGTGCTCTAGAAATAGTCCGATCTTTTCATCATTGAGAACATCGAGATAAATGTGCTTGTCGGTTTGAAAGTACGCCTTGTCGAGCCCTTCATAGACTTTGTTTGGTGAAACGGTATTCAAGCCTGATGAGCCATAAAGCGCGTTGTTGATGATGGCGTCTTGCGAAATATCTTCCAGGTACTCTTCAGATTCGATGTATAGAACACGCTTACCCTGCTTCACAAACAACGAAGCAATTTCGCCGGCAATGAAAGATTTACCCTCTCCATCGGACATGCTGGATATGGTGAGAAGTTTGGAATCTGCGCCTTTGATTTTTGCAGCGATCTCTGAGAACAGTAATTGGAACTGCGAGTAGAACAGCTGTTCAGGAACTTCGTCTTTATTTGGAAGCACCGCGGCGATAGAGGCGCCTTCGATGAATTGCAGATCGTGCGCAGTTTTGAGCGAGGTGTTCACAAACTCTTTCAGCAGGATGTACAACGTGATCACGCCTGCGATGAAGATGGCCAGCGCGATTGCAATGACCTTGCGGAAAGATCTTTTTGGAAATTCTGGTAATTGTGCTTCCTGAAGAATGTCGAAGTCACTGATATTAGATTCTAAGGCGAGATTGGCTTCTACAACTCTAGTATTGAGCTTGGATATCAAGTCTTCTTTGTCTTCGATATCTTGCATCAATCGGTAGTGCGTTTGAGCAAGCTGCGCCAAATGCGCGATCTGGGTTTTGATACTCGCAATGCTTTCTCGGTATGCGATAAGGTTGCCCTTTGTTGCAACCAGCTGTGACTCGAGCTCCATGTGGCGTATTGAGAGCTCCTCATGCAGCGGGTTAGGACCATATTCGACTTCATCAAATTTAGGATCTGAAGCAACGCGAGAGCGTTCCTCAATTTCCAGCACCGAGATTTGATGCAATAAATGCTGAACCTTGGGATTGTCTTCGGTATAGCGCTTGCGCAGTACCTCAAGCTCATTTCGCAGTGCCTTACTGCGATTGCCCTCATTGGTGCGCAAAAGCTCGGAAATGATGATTTTGTTGGACGTGCCAGCAAGCTGTGATTTGGTATGCGCAAACTGCGCAGACAAATCATTGCGCTTCACATCTTCATCGACATAGCGCAGTTCGAGTTGGGCAAGGTAGCTATACAGGTTTTCTTTTTGCGCTTCGAAGTCGAGCACGTTGTTCTGAGACCTAAACTCGCTTTCCTTTTGTTTTGCGGTACGAAGTTGTTCACGCGTGATATCGATTTTTCTTTGATAATACTGATGTATTTCTTCTGTCGCCGCATTTTGAATTCGGGTGTAGTTTTTTAGAAACATTTTGCCAATTGAGTCGGCAATCTCAGCGGCTACCGCTGGGTCATACCACGTCGCCTTGACTTCAATTACATCAGACTTGCCTGTCTTGTTGATTCGCACTTTGCGATGCAGCTCTTCGGGAGTGATGCCAAGCTCTAGTTGATCAATCACTTGCTGAAGGTTTTCGCGCAGCAAAATGGTTTCGAGAAGCGTGTTGATGTCTGTTTTTAAGTACAGATAAGGCATGTCTGTTTGAGAAGACATGTTCTTCGCGTGTCGGATGAGAAAGCTACTTGCTTCCCACTGGTCCGGAATGAGTACCTTGGTAAGTTTAAATGTACCTAAACATATTATGATGGCCGCTAGCGCTGGTATAAGCAGCTTGAACTGGATGCTTACCCAAAAGGTATGCAGATCGATTCCTGCTCCAGCTGCTTGTTGTGCGTTTTGCGTCATCATAATTATGTATTCGCATTCTGAAAAAAATTAACGGAATTAGCGACTTATATCGCTGTTTCGTTACTTATCAGCAGGAACAGTGCCAACACAGTATTGTTCTAACTCGTGTTGCATTGTTTTACGAATATCGGTAATTGAGTTGATGTTTTCCGGTATTGGACGATTGCTGATAATCGACGCATAAGAGTCTTTATCGTGCGGGTGATATCCATGCATGCCTGGAATGACTTTTAGCCCCATATAACTCGGATTGATCAAAATACCGGGGTTCATCAAAAAGAATAGCTCGCCAAACTTCGCTCCTTCATGTGGAACTCTCATTTGTTTAAGCTCGTCTTCAGACACGATCTTGCCTTCGTCTACTTGGCTCAGACATTCTTCCACTTTTGCGCGGGCGCTAGGGTTCGGGAACCAGAAACGAGCCATGGTGGAGTCATACATAGCAACATAGTCTTCGCCATAGGTGAGACCAAGACCGTTGATTTTCTTGATAAGATCGACGCTCCCTGAGACATCGGCCATTCCATGATCGGAAATGACATACAGCGACACCTCTTTGTAGTGCTGTTTGGCTGTCTCATAGACATCCAGAACCTGATCTTCAAGCCATCGAATCTTCTCGTTAACCTTGTCATGCTTGGTGCCATAGTTATGCATTAAGGCATCGAGCTTAGGTAGGTATACATAGGCCATTTTGATCTCGCCTTTGCTTATTTCCCGTTTGTTGGCTTCCACCACCGTTTCTTCGGATTCCCGCCAGTTGGAGCAGTAGTAAGGTACTTTGTTATTGGCGCACCAGTCGAAGATGGTATCTGTCTTCAGGATCCCACCAGGCACAAAGTAGTCGCGCTTTTCGAGGTAATCGAAGTGCGGCAGCTTATCAAAGGGCACGCTATACAGCTCGAAGTAGCCGGTGTATCCATAGGCTGCTTTGATGAACTTGCTCAACCAATGTCGAACGCGCCAGCGATCGAAGATGACGCCTGGAAGATACGATAGCGATTTGAACCATTTAAATGGTGAATTCTCCGGGTCGTAGTAAAATGCCGACCAATGGCCATGCTCGTCAGGAAAACGTCCGGTTAAAATAGAGGGGTCGGCCGCAGAAGAAAATCCAAAGGTGGTTTCCAGACGACGTGCATAGGGCATCAAGTCATTGAGAAAACCGTAGCGTTGATAGACCTCCCAGCCAAATGCATCTACAAATGTGTAGATTGCGATTTTGTCTGCTTTAACTTTATCGGATCGCGTTGTGGAATCGTGTTGTTCGTCTGATTTGCTGTAAAAGGCAAGATCGTTGTTGAGCACAGTACTGCTTTGATTGTATTGCATAGCTTTTCTCCAGAAATATGTTCTTGGACTTTCAGGCTCAGTGATTCGCGTATTTTACGAAGCCGTTAAGCGTGGTTTTTAGTGTTTGTTGATTCATTTTTCGGTTTAGGTGTGCAGCCAATTGCTCCCAACTAAATTGAGTGCAATGTGCCTTCGCGAGATCGATCTTTTGATTTGCTAAGTGCGCGCTTGACATCACGCCTGTTAACGCTTCAGCGATGCTCGATACAGAAGTGGGGTCGAAGGTAAATGCTGCGTCGCCAGCGATCTCACCAAGCGCAGAATTGTTAGAGCATAGCGTTGGCGTGCCACATGCCATGGCTTCAACCAGCGGAATACCAAAGCCTTCGTATAGAGACGGAAAGACCATCAGATCTGCTTGTCGATAGAGTACGGGCAAGTTTTCGACGGGAACATAGCCCAAGAATCGGATTTGATTGGCTTTTCGGGCATTTGCAGCATGTGCTTTTACTTGCTCTGCACCGTTCCAATCTCCGCCCGCAAAAACCAGCGATCGATCTTTTGTGAGTGCGTCGTCTAGAGCGTCAAAGGCGTCTATGAGGCGCACGTGATTTTTTCCAGGGTGCTCGATGCGCGACACGTAAATCAGGTAAGGGTTTTCCAGTTGATAATGCGCCAAGACGTTGAATTCTTCCGAGTCTTCAATCGCGTTGTAGCGAGCGTGATCGTAGCCGTTGTACTGCACTGACATCTTGTCTGACGGAATGTTCCAAAACCTTGTTAGATCTCGTTTTGTGTTGTGACTGATGGCAATGATGTGCGTTAGGTTTCTTGTGCAAATGGGGAGTAGGAATTTTACATACAAGGTTCGAAACAGGTCGTATTTTTGATCAACAGAAAACTGGCTCAGATCGTGGGCTATGCCAATGGTAGGCTTAGGGTACCAGAGCCCCATGCGTCGATTGATCGCAGGAAGAATAACCCAATCATAGCGTCGCTTGAACGCGAGCAAGGGAAGAAGAAATATGTGCCAAAGTATGCTCATTACCGGGTGTGCGAACAGGTTAGAAACCGGCACAATCTGAAGCCTGTTTTGTTCGACCGGAAACTCCGATATGTCTTTTTTTAACATAGCGATGCTGACTGTATTTTGAGCGCACAGCGCTGTCACCATTTGCCGGGTGTACTCAGCAATTCCAGATTTCCCGTTATCGTAGACCAGACCGCTGACCAGAACATGAGGGTGTTTGGATGTTGTGTTTTTGTTGATCGTCATAGAATGTTCCTCGCAGAATTTAACAAATGATATTTGCTGCTGATTGGCTTGCGTGGAACATTTCCACTTCCTCATAGAAACTCATCAGCTTTTGAGCGTAGTGATCCCAAGTAAAGTGCTTGTTCACGGTGTCGTGGCCATTGCGTATTAGCTTTTCCCGTAATTCTGGGTTGTTTTTGAGCTCAGTGAGCGCCTCAGCAAGACTTCGGGGGCTGAAGGGGTTGAACAGCAAGCCTGTTTCTTTTTCATTGACAAGGTGAGTCAGGCTGGAGATTTTGGATGCAACAACAGGTAATCCAGCAGCCCAACCCTCTAGCACTGGGAGGCATGACGGTTCGTGGATCGACGGGATGATTAGCGCGTCGGACTCTTGGTACGCTGCAATTAGCTCTTCAGAATCGCTGTTCAAATCACACACCAATGTCACGCTCTTCTGCAGGCCGTATTTTCTTACCTGTTGTTTGATTTCTTCAAAGTAGTTTGCGTTCGACAAGTGCCCCATTAAGATCAGGTGAAAATGATTGCTTCGGTTATGAGAAAGCGCATGCATCATCTCAATTAACAGAAGCTGATTTTTCTGGCTATCAATTCGACCAGAGCAGAGCAGCACGAAGGTGTCGTCTGAAATGCTGTATTTTGCGCGTAGACCCTTCGCGCTCTTTTTTGCATATTGCTCGATATCAACACCCGCTGGTAAGTAAGTGCTTGGCTTGAGCGGAAAAGCTTTACGCACAGCGGTGAGCTCCTCATAGCTAGGACAGATGATCCCAGATGCGTCAGCTAGAACGCGATGCGGCTTAAACACCTTGTCCAATAAAAAGCCATAGCGACTGAAGCCGGACGAGAGCTGCTCGAGATAGCTAAGCTCTGAATTCGGAATGCGAAATGCCCCGCCATGCAGAGACACGACGAATGGAATCTTACGCAGCTTCGCGACCAATCGAATGGTCGAAGCAAGTCTTGAATGCGTGTGGCAATGGAACAGCTTACAAGGTGTGCTCCAAGCCGCTCTCAATAGTCCTAAGGAGTATGGGTTTCCACCTTTGAGGTCTAACTGCTTGGATTTTTCTTGGCTTAACAATAGCTGAGGGTAAATGTAGTCAAATCGTTGGATACTGATTTGCTCAAGAAATTCAGGCCCTGGCTGAGAAAGTGCACTGGTCGCAATGATCGAGTTGGAAATACCTTCTCGCTTTAGCGATGTTGCTGTTCTCCAGGCCGTCTGCTCGCTCGCGCCCCAATGGTTTAAAGAGAAGCGACGTACAACATGAAGAATGTGGTTTTGACTAAGCTGTTTCATTGGACCTGTAAGCTCAAAAGTATGTGAATAGTCTTAGTTGAGCAATTAGGCGGCCAAGTCGTGCCAATAAATGTGAAATTTTATAAGCTATTGAATTATAAGTGATTTATGTGGGGCTCTCGAAGCGT
>NZ_LWFU01000541.1:0-10802 GCF_001635135.1 Oleiphilus sp. HI0080 | reverse complement strand
GCGCCATACTGTTGGATAGTCGATTGTAGATTCGCGCTATCCTCTTTCAACTCGAGACTGTCGCCCTTGGGGAACATTTGGCGCACGCCTAAACGGAGATTTGTCATCGGCTCTTGGTCGAATGCAAATGTATCAACCGGAAGATTTTGCATCCCGGCGAAAACAACTGGGTCAGGAAGGTAATTAGCCCCCTCGCTTTGCTTTGTAAACCTAAGCTGTTGCTGCTCAAATTGTTGAAGCTTGAAATCGTGCTGTTTCGCGGTATTTAAGACTTCATCTAGGGTTAGCGCTGATTTGTTCGCCGCTTGCGCATGTGCGGTTGCCCACGGCTGTAACAGCACTCCAAAGGCAAAAGTCAGATATAGCAAACCATGAAGGCGGCATTTGACCGAGTTATTCCGAGACATTGTTCATTCCAAAAGTTAATCAATATTTCACCTGAACGCTTTAAGCCTTAAATCAAAGCTAACTGCGGCAGACGGATTTATAGCGCTAACTTAGGAAATTGGAGGTGGGTTGGAGTGCTCAAATGAGGGAGGCTGATAAAATGACATGCTCAAACTATGCGAGTGATCGGATAGGTCTGGAGTGAACAAAGAATTCAAGAGAGAAACATTTAGTGACTGATGACAACCACCCTGTCCACATAAACATTGTTCTTCACAACAGTCGACCGTGAGGCTATCGTTTACATTAACTTTGTCTGACAACAGGGCATTTTCATGATGCGAGAAAGAATAATGCGGCGCTACTTTTTGCTCTGACTGATCACAATGCGCCATTTCCCGCTGAACCGCGACCGGTACCGGGCCATCTACAGCATCATCAAAACCAGCAAACAATACTTTACCCACCGCCGGAGCGACTCCACCTAGAGCGAGTGCACACGAGATGAGCAATGCAATTGTTCTTAAATATTTGGTTCTGATCATGTCTTAAAGTTGCCATAGCGTGTCGATAGACGCAAGTCTTTGACCCAAAAGATCTAGTTAGTTCAATAAATTGCTAACCAATTATCCTTGCGCGTCGAAAAAGCGTCGAAGCACCCAATTACTTACTTAGGATTGTTGTTCCCTTAGCCCAGGGCAAAAATAGTATTAAGAGTGCGTGAGGCCGATACTGACGGCTTCGGTGCGATTTTTTACACCGAGCTTGTTATAGATATTTTTCAAGTGCCATTTGGTTGTCGAGACCGCAATTCCAGACTCTTCGCTAATCGCCTCATTCGTTGCCCCAGAGAGTAATAGCTCGAAAATTCCAAGTTCCTTATCCGTCAGTATCCGCTTAATTTTTATGTCATGCTTTTCCAAACCATTGGCCTGTAATAATTCGCCAAATGTCTCATAAAAAAGCGGGGGTAATTTTAGCTTTCCTTGGGCAATTCCAGCGTTAAATACATCGACTACTCCTGGCGCTTCGTCGAATACGCTACGTGAGAAACACACTAAGCCATATCGGTCTATTAGGCGAATTAAAGCGTTTACTGCGGAATCTGCGTTCCCTTGCAGAAAAAGCAGCGTGGTGAGGTTACTCCTAGCAACCAAAGCTCTTAGTTTCACTCCTTGGAGATCTAGAGCATCAGCCAGCTCAATTAATAATTCTGTTGCCTGCTTCAGCCGGTTCTTTGAAATCAACCAGTAAACGGCAGCTAATGAGAGTCGTTCACGCCACTCTTCATAATATTTTGATGCGCCTAGCGCGCCCTTCTCTAGATGTTCAGACAGAGAATACCGCTCGTATATAAAGTGACATTCCGCTTTATCCTGCATGGTAAATGCCTGGCGCATTTTTTCTTGTACGACTTGGCTACTAAATCTCAGATTATCGCCTAACGATAATATCCGCTCTAACTGCTCAAGCAATCTTGCTGCCCTAGGACTATCACCTTCGATGTGCATTATTCGTGAGCTATACAGATACACCATTACGACAGCTTCGGTAGCGCATGCATGATTTACCAATGGTACGAGTTCCGCCCCCAAAGACTTTGACGCTTTGAGCTGGTTTTGTTCGTATTCAACCACCATCATTCCGGTCGCCAAATTGACCCAGCGAGGCGTTTTATTTCCATGCCGAATGGGATTAAAGACTTTAGACATATGCTGAACCGCTTCTATTCCTCGACCAAGGTAACGATCGCAAAGAATGATGATCGGCGTAGCAAAGCTATCGAACAGATCATGAGACATATGCTTTAGGTCTGATTGAACTTCGCTAGCCATTCTAAATGCTTTGTTTAATTGGCCATGGCACATCAGAAAATACGCATCAAGAACCTTATCAAAAGCTCTCACCTCCACCGGAGTCTGGGTCGCCCCATCGGATCTTAGAGGAGAATACTTTTCAACTTCGGAGTCATTTTGAAATACAGAAAGAATACGTTGAAAGAAAACACAATATGCAGCTAGATGTCGCTCATGCTGCAATGATGAAATACCTATTAAAACATCTAAATAATAAGACGCCTGATTAAACCGTCGCGAGAAAATCAGAGCATACAATTGGTAGATCAGAAGCTGGCTGTTTGCAGTAAAATCATCATCTGACAAGTCGTTCAGCTCTTGTACTACAGGCTCTAGATCGCCTTTTTTTACCCACTTACTGCAAGCCTCGCCAAGCAACATAAGGTGATAGTCCCGGTCAGCGGTCAGCTTTGCATGATAGACGGCTTCGGTTAATTCTCCGATTCTAATAAAATAACGAGATGCGGAGAGGTGTAATTTTGCGATATAACTGCGGCCCTTCTGACGCTCCAACATACTCAACAAAACATCCCTCAACAGTGGATGATACCGATACCAACCTGGGCGTTGAGGATCAGGCCTTAGGAAGAGGTCCTGCATTCTCACCTCTTCTAATCCGGCATTTGCTGAATTAACCATCAAAGCGTTCTCGCAAATATCGCGATTGAATGCATTACAAACCGAAGTTGCGAGAACAAAATCTTTCTGTTCACGAGTTAGGCGATGAACGACCTCCTGCCCAAAGTAATCGAGCAACTCCAGCTGTGTGCCATCAAACGAATCGATTGAACCCTCATTGGCTTTGTCAAAAGCAAGAAGCGCCATTTTTGCGCCTACAAACCACCCATCGGTTTTATCTAAGAGTTTAACAACTTGGCCAGCATCCAATTGGGGAGCTCCAATTGCGCAGTTCAAGCGCTCTAAATCGCCTTTATTAAGTTTAAAATCGTGACTATCTAAAACAAAAATTCGGTCATTAATTTTCATTCTAGTGATCGGTAGTTCGGGGTAATCGCGGCAGGAAATAATAAGATTCACGTGATCTGGCAGACTATCGATCAGCTTACTAATAATATGATGAACCTGTGTCGATTTGATCTCATGAAAATCATCGAGCACTATTAGTAAAGGGCACTCAAATTGATTGAGCGCTTGGCGAAACGTCTGGGTAAATAAGCTTGGATCTGTTTCTCGATCATCCTTGTAGAGACTGAAAAACTGCTCATCCCAAAGAGGCATGATGTTTTTGACCGCTTCAAACATCTCGACAAATAAGTTATGCCCATTGTTGTCATTATGTCGATCCGACACGTTTAAAAAACAGACTTTAGTGTTTGGCTCATACTGAGCTAAATGTGCCCTATATTGTTCAAGAAGCGTCGTTTTGCCGGATCCGGCTGGCGCGACAGTGAGTGTTAAAGGGTGCTCGCGCCCTTTCTTTAAAAGTGCTAAGAGGTCTTGTCGAAGAATATAGTTTGTCATAATTATTATTTTATTATTTTCAGCATACAGTCGTTATTGCTATATACATTGACTCAGTATTATTTTTGCAACAATAGATCTACATCCCTAATTGGAAGTTATTTATTCAAATGTGAACAAGAGCATACTTCGGCCATCTCCTTCCAGCCTACGCAGCAAGAGCATAAGCACCCTAACACATTGTATTAAATGTACTTTTTATAACCTCAGTTCTCGGAAAATTCTTCACCCCCCCCTCTTTCGGATAGGTGCATATCGAACAAGCTCATAAGATATTACCGCTCCGAACGCCAGCTCTGGAACTTAGTTGTAAGAGGAAACATATGTATCTCTCTTTAAAGATTTAAGACCTAGCAAACGAACTAAAACAAAAATATCGGAGGCACTAAATGTTTAATTCAGTATGGGTAACTTGGCCAGCACTCGCCAAGCTCGGAACTTTGGGAGTAGCCGCTGCGGCACTTTCAATCGGTTTGGAGCGTACCGAACTTTTAGAGAACAACATGATCCCTACCGAGGATCTTGAGCAAATCAATAGCACGATTGTATGTGATGACCGGTCCAAAACAGCAAGAACCGAGGATGGAACCTGTAACATCTTAGAAAACCCAGCAGAAGGTTCGGTTTACCGACGCTTTGGCCGCAACGTACAACTTGAGGCGGCACAGGGAGAAACCGAGGCGAATACGCTACTAACGCCCAACCCTAGAGAGATTAGTAACAGCCTGATGGCGCGCGAGGAGTTTAAGCCCGCAACGAGCATCAATTTTATCGCTGCAGCGTGGATACAGTTCATGGTTCATGACTGGGTAAGCCACGGCGCAAATACAAGCAATGATCCTATTCTGGTACAGCTGCCTGATGGCGATCCTCTCGGGAATGGTGTTCTCGAGATAGAAAGGACGACTCCTGATTTAGACCGGTCTGAAAGTGATGCAGATCTTCCACCAACCTATCGAAACGTCAATACCCACTGGTGGGATGGTTCACAGTTATATGGCAGCGATAAGGCAACCAGTGACAGCATTCGTTCTTTTGACGATGGTAAGTTAATCGTAGAGAGCGACGGCACCCTACCGAACGAGTTTTGGAGCGGTGTACCAATTACCGGGTTCAACGATAACTGGTGGCTCGGATTAAGCATGATGCACCAACTCTTTACACTAGAGCACAATGCTATTGCCGAACGCTTGAAACAAACGAACCCCGAAGCGTCAGATCAGTGGCTGTACGATCGTGCCCGCCTCGTCAATTCGGCGCTCATGGCAAAAATTCATACCGTAGAATGGACCCCTGCATTACTCCAAAACCCTGCACTTGAGCTATCGATGGAATCCAACTGGTGGGGCATCACACGCGATCCAGAAACACGCGACACTATTCAGAACATCTCTGATGACCTGAAGGGGCCTAGCTCCTGGATCGTCAACACAATCGCACTTTTCGACCCTGAAAAAGCAGAGAAAATTGCTACACCCGGATCTATCGACCATATCCTAGGTGGTTTAGTTGGTCAGGCAAAACCAAACAACTATGGGGTTCCGTATTCCCTCACCGAAGAATTTGTCGCGGTCTATCGAATGCACCCGCTACTCAGGGATGCAGTCGATGTCTATGATATTGGCTCAAATATTGTTGCCAACAGCATTCCTCTAGAAAACACTCGTGACGGTGATGCAGAAGACATTCTCGTCACAGAAGGAGGCGATCGACTATGGTACTCGTTCGGTATCACCAACCCTGGTTCGCTGACACTCAATAATTACCCAGAGTTTTTGCGTAATCTTTCTATGCCGCTAATTGGCGATATTGATTTGGCAACGATCGACATAATACGAGACCGTGAACGCGGAATACCACGTTACAACGAGTTTCGTCGTCAAATTGGGCTTAATCCAATTACCAAGTTTGAGGATCTAACTACTGAGCCTACGACCCTTGCCGAGTTGAAACGCATATATAACAACGATATTGAGCAGATAGACGCACTCGTTGGTCAGCTTGCAGAAACTATTCGTCCAGATGGCTTTGCTTTTGGTGAGACAGCTTTCCAAGTCTTCATCCTCAATGCATCTCGTCGTCTCATGACGGACCGTTTTTTTACAGAAAGCTATACGCCGGAAGTATATACGCAGGACGGAATCGACTGGGTTGAAAGCAACACAATGATTGATGTTATTCGCCGTCACTTCCCGACGCTAGATTTTAGCCTCACCGGCGTTGAAAATGCATTCAAACCATGGGATCTAAAAATCCCGGAAGACTACAAACAGTGGGCTGCCTGCGATAAGGAATCACTTCTTTGGACCAATGGTGCGCAACGAACAGAGTACGAACCAGGCGAACGTCCTGATTTGGAGCCCGTAGACATTGGAGGCCTTATTGACTCGGTACTATGGGAAAAGGTAAATCGTAAAGACGATGTTGCTCCCCTTGGGTATGAAAAGCCAATTCATGCTTATGGTTCAATGGCGACGGTTGCATTCGAAGCGACCGACAACCACCCATACACTGGCGTATTCAAGGGCGCCGAATGTGGATTATTGCGACTCTCAGTAACGGGCGATCCGAATGACAGAGGCTTCGCACCGGGCTTAGCGTGGAAGGTATTCGTTGACGGTAAAAATTCGCGTAACGTATCCGCCCTTTTCACTCTTTCAGGCCAAGACGATAATCATGATTTCTTCTTGAACGAGTTATCCAATTACGTTGATAAAGAAATAAACGAAACATTGGGAACTACCGCCCTTTTCTCTTTAGTTTCAACAAAACCAACCACGCTTTCTGTAGGAAAGATGGCGAAGGTTAAAGCAGATGGTAGCGAAGAGGCTTCCGTTGTATCACCAACTCAAATCTACTTCGTACCTAGAGCTGAGGTTAAGGGGCTTTTCGAGAGCGCATCGCATGATTTCCGAGACGATCTTGAGTTGCTGCCGGTGGGCACCCCCATTTACGACGTTTATGCTACCTCCAAAAACATTAGAACCTCTATATTTCCGTACTTTCATAACAAGTACGCAAGGGATCGAAGAAGTAGCGCTGTAAAAGTGGGGACCATAAAATCGACATCAGAATTTAACAGCTCTTCATTTGGTGACGGTGGCGTTTTCTTCAGGCATCAGCGGGTCGAAGATCAGTAGTCTAATTCGACCAGTTTTATACTATGCGTCTATTCCGTGAGACCGCATAGTAAACGCCCTAGTCTTTCGTCGGGGCCTTTACCGGCCTCGCTAGCTTAATCCCTAGCGAGGCTTTTTTTGATTTGATATCAAACAAAATAGCCAGAAAGCGCCCTACTCAATACGCATGTTTGCGCAAGCCTGCCAATTAGGGCTAAAGCACCACAGCAGCTCTTATCTACCGACACATCCAATACCGATAATCGAACGAGAGGCACAAGTTCTTTTCGCCCCTTTTATTCAGCGATACTTTTGAGCACCAATTCTGTATTATCAACCTCGGTAAAAAAACGCCCTTTTTGTATTTGCAATGATGGCGACATTCCCAAGAAAAAATCTTAAGCCAAGCTAAGACAGATCAAGCAGCACGATCAATATCAACACTCACAACTTGCATAACCACGATCCAAATAACGCACATGACAGATTCCGCAGCAAATAACCCTAACGATACTCTAGCAAAGCCGTCATCCAAGCCGAGTAAACAACAGCACACCCCTATGATGGTGCAGTACTTTCAGATTAAAGAGCAGCACCCCAATGAAATTGTGTTTTATCGCATGGGGGATTTTTATGAGCTGTTTTATGACGATGCTAAAACCGCGTCTCATTTGCTCGACATCACGCTGACAGCGCGCGGCAAGTCCGGCGGCGAGCCAATTCCAATGGCCGGCGTACCCCATCATGCGGCGGAAGGTTATATCGCGAAGCTTGTAAAATGCGGCATATCGATCGCAGTAGCTGAGCAGATTGGCGATCCAGCGACCAGTAAAGGCCCCGTAGAGCGAAAAGTGGTTCGCGTTGTTACGCCTGGCACACTGACTGACGAAGCATTTTTGGATGAGCGATCGGAGAACTTGCTTGGGGCGATTACTCACAAAGACAATGTATTCGGTATAGCATGGCTTGAGCTTTCATCTGGCCGATTCCATTTAACTGAGGTATCAGGTTTAAGCAACTTGATCGCTGAAGTGCATCGCCTTAAGCCTGCCGAGCTGCTGGTGAGCGACGATTTCCCTTATGAAGATTCACTCGGCCTTAAAACTTCTTTACGCCGACAGGGTCCTTGGCACTTCGAGTTAGACTCTTGTGAGCGTCTACTTTCAAAGCACTTTAAAACAAAAGACCTTGGTGGTTTTGGTTGCGATGATTTTAGCGTCGCCATTGGCGCAGCTGGCGCACTCCTCCAATACGTTAAAGATACCCAACACGACGAGTTATCGCACATCTCTTCAATGAGCAAAGAGTCCCTGTCAGACAGCATACTCATTGATGCAGCAAGTAGAAAGAATCTTGAGATTGATTCAACAACGCAAGGCGATTCTACCAATACCCTTAGCTGGGTGCTTGATCATTGTCACACAGCAATGGGAAGTCGCCTGTTGCGCCGTTGGCTAAATCAACCGACGCGTTTAAAAAAGGTAGCAGAGTTACGCCATAGCAGCGTTGCGGAACTCCTGAGTGACTACCAGTTCGATGTCGTTTGCGAGCAATTAAAACACGTAAGTGATATCGAACGAATATTAGCCCGCGTCGCTCTTCGCTCTGCGAGACCAAGAGACCTTACTCGGCTAAGAGATACGTTGGCGATCTTGCCAGCACTTCAACTCGCACTCAAGCCACTGACGTCAGAGCTTATATCTCAGCTGAAGGCCCGAATTTCGGAACACCCCACTCTAGCGGAAAAACTTGAAGCTGCTGTAGTTGATAACCCGCCGGTCGTTGTTCGGGATGGTGGCGTCATTAAGCCTGGATACGATCCCGAGCTTGATGAGCTGCGCGACATAAGTGAGAACGCAGGTCAGTTTCTTGTAGATCTCGAGACTCGAGAGCGGGAAGAAACGGGAGTTAGCACTCTCAAAGTAGGTTACAACCGCGTTCACGGTTACTTTATTGAAATTAGCAAAGCGCAGAGCGATCAAGCACCGGTACATTACGTTCGCCGGCAAACGCTTAAAAACGCAGAGCGATTCATCACGCCAGAGCTAAAAGAATTTGAAGACAAAGCGCTGAGCTCTAAAAGTCGTGCCTTGAGCCGGGAAAAGGCGCTCTACGAGACCTTAATCGAAGAGCTAAACGAGGCACTCCACCCATTACAGGAATGCGCAAGCGGACTTGCAGAAATTGATGTTTTGGCGAATTTCGCAGAACGTGCATCCAACCTCAATTATGTTCAGCCGACACTGGTTGACGAAAAGCTGGTTAAAATTGATGCAGGTCGACACCCTGTTGTTGAGCGCTTGATTGACGAGCCTTTTGTTCCTAATGACGTTTACATGGATCGGCAACGCGAGATGCTGGTCATTACTGGTCCCAATATGGGCGGTAAATCCACATACATGCGCCAAACGGCAATTATCGCTTTACTGGCATATTGCGGCTGTTTTGTGCCAGCTGACGGCGCAACAATCGGCCCTATCGATCAAATATTTACGCGTATGGGCAGTGCAGACGATACAGCGGGCGGGCGTTCAACCTTTATGGTTGAGATGACGGAAACCGCCAACATACTAAACAACGCAACACAAAATAGCTTAGTGCTAATGGATGAAGTTGGGCGAGGTACCAGTACATTTGATGGCTTATCCCTTGCTTGGTCGTCTGCCCAGCACCTTGCAAACAACGTAAATGCTTTTACTCTGTTTGCGACGCATTACTTTGAGATGACAGAATTGGGCGAGCAATTAGGCAATGTTGTGAACGTCCATCTAAAGGCAACCGAACACGATGACCGAATTATCTTCCTCCATAACGTTCTCGATGGCTCCGCTAGCAAGAGCTACGGACTACAAGTCGCACAATTAGCCGGCGTACCGCAGGTGGTAGTTGATCACGCGAAGCAAAAGCTGCTGCAATTAGAGCTTGGTTCACACAAAGATTACGGGCAAGATTCCACCTCTGCTCAGGCAAAAAACGTTGCATGTGCACAGAAAAGTGGACAACCAGCTCTTGCCAACAGTGATGACGAATTCCTTCAGGCGGATATGTTTGCAACCGCGCCCAGCCCCATAGAGCAGCAGCTAAAATCGATCGATATAGACGCTTTGTCCCCCAGGGATGCACTAAATTTGCTCTATGAGCTAAAAACAAAACTTAATTAAAACAGCAAAGCGTTATAATGAAATAACGGAATGCTCTTGAACCAACATAAGTGCATCGCTAGAATTGCAAAGCTTCGCGAGAAGCCACAATAATTTTAGTTCGCGCAACGTTTTTAATAATCAAGGTTAGATACGCCCATGACTTTTGTAGTGACCGATAACTGTGTTAAGTGCAAGTACACCGACTGTGTTGAAGTATGCCCTGTAGACTGTTTTTATGAGGGGCCGAACTTTTTGGTTATCGATCCAGATGAGTGCATAGACTGCGCGTTGTGTGAGCCAGAATGTCCTGCCAACGCCATTTTCTCAGAAGACGAGCTACCTGCAGATCAAGTTCAATATATAGAGCTCAATGCTGATCTTTGCCAAACCTGGCCAAACATCACTGAGCAGAAAGATCCTCTCCCAGACGCGAAAGAATGGGATGGAGTTCCAGACAAGCTCCAGTATTTGGAAAAGTAAGCGCCGTATACTCAGAAAAAACCGCTGATCTTCAGCGGTTTTTTTGTATTTGTTTGGTGGGCGCTTCCGCTCTAGCCGCAATTGGGCTGTGACAATGACGGCATAAATACCTTGCTTGCTGATTGATCACTTTCTTGTGTCGTATTGATGTAAGCTCGTGTACTCGTCCACGGCAGGCACAACCATATTCATAGCGTTTCAAGCGCCGAGCCGGCTTCGTATCATATTGATGAGTCACTTCAGGTTTCTGTCGTAGCACCTCGCTCATTACCGACTGCCACTCTTTTCCATGCGGACGGACGTTGCGCCCGTACAACTGAAACACAATAAAATGT
>NZ_LWFU01000540.1:0-6026 GCF_001635135.1 Oleiphilus sp. HI0080 | reverse complement strand
CGAGATGCTCAATAATCGGCACTGCTCCAATGTTTTGCACTAGGCCGGCAAGCATCGCGAGCTCAGGATCCATTTTGGGCGTGATTTCAGCGAGCACATAAGAAATTGTGGCCACCTCTCGAGAGTCAGACCAAAGCCCACTCATTCTCAATTGCAGCGCCTGGTTCTTGCTTCTAAACAGCTCCTTCATCGCGAAAATATTCACGAGGCGCCGAGTCGTTTCGAACCCCAGCCTAACAATCGCATCGTGCGGCGAAGTGATCTCTTTTGCGGTTTGATAAAGCGCGCTGTTGCAGGTTTTGATCAGCTTTACCGTGATCGCAGGATCATTCGTCAACGCTCGGGCTACATCGCCTGCTGTTGTATCGTCGTCATCCAGCAGGCTCTTAATCTGCAGCGCGATATCGGGAAAGGATGGCAGTGCGATGTTATTCGTTCTGAGGTCTTGTAAAAAACTCGCTTCAATGTCTTCGATCTCATGGCCGACATACACATCCGCAGCGTTAAACTCGACCTCTTTATCTTGCGGTAGCTCTTTTAAAAGAGCCTCCACCACACTTTGTCGCACGACAAGCAGAGTGCATACCTCCACCGCGACCACACTGTATTTTCGAGGCTGCAAATGAGCCAAGGCTGTTTTTGCCGTTTCAGAAGATGCATCAAACTGTTTTACGCGACCATCGAACGACTCAAGCTTTACCGTGCCGGAGGCCAAAAAATAGTCTAGATGATCTTCGCTCCCAAGCTCAATAATGCACTCACCAGCGATATAGCGGCGCACTTCGATCTTGTCGGAAAGTAACACTAATTCTTTATCGGAAAACTTATTTAACGGGCTAAACTGCTGAAGCAGTTTGATGGGAAGCGTTTCAGTGCTCATCCGTAATCATCCATATCAAAAATGTTTAGCAAGTAGTAAAACACCGTTCTCGTATAAAACGAGATTGATGCTTTTCATCCATAATTTCAACGAGCGCACCTATTCGTTATTGCTCTCGCTCTACTTAATCTCACAGCCAAATTTTTCTTCGAACCAATTTTTTGATGTTATGCTCTAAATCTATTCCAAAATCGAAAAACAATATTTAAACCCTATGCGCATTCAAGCATATTCTGACGGCATGGCCAAAGACATTGCGGAACTATTTGTGTTGGCGATCAACGGCATTCATTCCGATATTTACTGTGTTGACCAAAAAGCCGCTTGGATTCAAGGCATTAGAGCGCCTAGTGGCGATGGTGATGGCGATGATGTGTACTGGAACAAACGGCTGAGCAGAACGAAGCCTTGGGTTGCGTTTGTTGAGGACCGTCTTGCCGGTTTTATGGAGTTGCGTTCGGACGGCCATATTGATTGTGCTTACACGCATCCAGACTTTCAAAGGCAAGGTGTCGCCTCTGCTTTGTTTGAGCATGTCACCTTGGTGGCACACGCTCAGGGAATAGCACAGCTATATGTTGAAGCCTCACTGGTCGCAAGGCCATTTTTCGAGTACAAAGGGTTCAAGGTACTTAAGCGCAATCACATTCACAGGCATGGAGTGGTTCTAACCAATTTTTCGATGACAAAAAATCTCAATACGGACCAACGTAAACGCTTAACAATCCATGTTGTTGATGCGTTTACCGAACAACAATTTAAAGGCAACTCGGCGGCTGTGATCATCACAGATCATTGGCTTTCAGAGGATCTGATGCAGTCAATCGCCACCGAAAACAACCTATCAGAAACAGCGTACCTCGTAAAAAATCAAGATAGCAGCTATGCAATTCGATGGTTTTCACCGATCAAAGAGATCGCGTTTTGCGGCCACGCCACTCTCGCCTCAGCATCGGTTCTTTTTTGCGAAGACCCCGAGGTGCAAGAGCTAGTTTTCTCTGCGAATGCGGTCGGGAGAATGACCATTTCTCGCATCGAAAATGACTACATCCAAATGAATTTTCCAAACACCAAGCCCTCGCACGTAGAGCTTGCGCCCGAAGCATTGTTAGAAGGGCTATCGATTAAACCGCGCCACATTTTGCTCAACGAGCAAGCTTACTTTGCCGTGTATGACCACGAAGACGACGTACGCAATGTGACACAAAAACAAGAACAGCTAAAAAAGCTCGCACCTCATGATGTTGTCGTCACAGCGCCAGGATCAGAATATGACTTCGTATCAAGATACTTCTGGCCAGCAAACGGCGGTGACGAAGACCCCGTTACAGGGTCGATACATACGGGCCTAGCACCATATTGGGCAGAACGCTTAGGAAAAACCGAACTCATGGCGCTTCAGGCATCAAAACGAAGCGGCGTGTTGTTATGTCGAGTCACAGAAGATAGAGTCTTTGTATCAGGTAAAGCAGTGCATTACCTCGAAGGCAAAATTACGGTTTAGATTGCGCGCACTCTAAAAAACCATAAAGGGCTGTAACATCCAAGCTCAAATGAAAAACAAACAAGCTGTGCGCTCAAAGCGACTGTGAAGACCTTCCGGTAACGGGCAAAAATAAGGGGCAAGCAACATCAAATACCTTTGGACTGCGATATTTCTAGTCGTGCTGGTTTGGTCCGGCATCAACCCTAAAGACACACTCACTTGGTTTCTTGAGGTCTTGCCGGCAGTGATAGGTGCAACGCTGGTTGCACTTACCTACAAACGCTTTCCTCTAACGCCCATGCTGAGTTTTCTCATTCTGCTGCACTGCGTGGTACTGATGGTTGGAGGCCACTATACCTACGCAGAAGTACCCTTGTTTGATGGCCTGTTTGGCTCTGAACGCAACAATTACGACAAAGTTGGTCATTTCTTTCAAGGGTTTGTCCCGGCTCTGCTTGCACGAGAGATCTTGATCCGCAAAAACGTCGTGAATGGTGTTGCTTGGCGCAACTATATAATTGTTTCGATCGTTCTGGCCTTCAGCGCGTTTTATGAGTTGATCGAATGGTGGGTCGCATTGCTATCAGGTGAAGACGCCATGGCATTTCTCGGAACGCAAGGGTATATCTGGGACACCCAATCAGATATGGCATGGGCATTATCGGCTGCGATCTGCGCACTCGTCGTTCTATCCAAGTGGCATGACAGGCAACTTGGACAGCTTGCGACTCATAATGATCAGGATCCAAACGCATGAGCTTTGTTCAGCCAGTCACGTTGTCCGCTAATGATATTCAGCTCGTCCCTTTGACACCAAGCCATGAAGACGGCTTACGCGAGGCGGCGAGAGATGGCGAACTATGGAACATCCGAGTCACTTCCGTCCCCGCTCCCGAAGAAGTTGCGTCTTACATCCAGCAGGCGCAATTAAGCCGAGAGCAAGGTGATCGCTTTGCGTTTGCCGTCATCGAAGCGTCATCTGGCAAGATTCTTGGGTCTACCAGTTATCACGACATACTGCCGGATGTCCGACGTGTTGAAATTGGCTACACCTGGTATGCAAAAACAGCCCAACGCACGCACGTCAACACAACCTGTAAGCTACTGATGTTAGCGCACGCGTTTGACGTTCTTCGCTGCCGTGTAGTGGGCTGGCGAACCGATAACTTTAACCATGCAAGTCAACGTGCAATCGAGAGACTTGGGGCAAAAAAAGATGGCGTCATTCGCGGACACGCACTGCGAAAAGACGGAACAATACGTGATACGGTGATGTACAGTCTAAGCGCAGGCGAATGGCCTGAAGTAAAAGCGCACTTAGAATATCGCTTGAAAGCAACTCACTGTTCATAGCAAACGCAAAGATAAGCCAAAGGAAATAAGCGAATGGAACTATTACTGCCCTACAAAACGACCTTGCTCGTCGCGGGCCTCACCGGCGTACTCCTGTTTATCCAGATACTCATTGCCGACCTAACGGCCATAAAACAAAAACATACACCCGGCTACCCGATAGCACCAAATCATCAAGACTTTCTTTTCCGAGCAGCAAGGGCTCATGCGAATACGAACGAGAGCATCGCCATCTTCTGCCTATTCGCATTCTTTGCCGTGCTTTCATCTGCAGAACCCGCCCTCTTGAATGGTTCCGCAGTATTGTATTTTGCAGGCCGGCTGGGCCATATGTTTGCCTACTACGCGCGAGTATCTCTGGTCCGAAGCGTGGCTTTTGGGGTGAGTTTAGCGGGGCTTGCCGGCATGTTTGTAGCAGGTCTTATTGGGTGGATGTAGAGCATGAATTGGCTCGCCATTGCCGCCGCTAATCCAAAATACGGTGAACGGATGCAGCCTAAAACCGATGTAAGTAAGGCGGACTGTTGATTGCGATTGCACTAAGAGTTCGACTCAAACACTCACCGAAGAGAAGCAAAAAATGAACATACGTAAACTAAGCATTCTTACCCTTAGTCACGCGGCGACTTGCCTACTCGGATTTGCAATTGGCATTTACACCTTACCCATTCTGCTCGCTCCCGACTCGCCCGATGAGTCAGCACTGAGCGCCGCGGTCAATGCCTCAAAGTATACTGCAGAGTTTCAAAAAGACTTAACAGACAGCGATGCGTTTCATTGGGGGGAAGGTGTTGTTTCTATAAGCTCGAAGCAAATCGCATTCAAAGGAGAGCTTGCACCAGGCCCTGATTACAAGCTCTACCTCTCGCCTGCGTATCTCGAAACCGAAGCAGAGTTTCATCGCTTAAAACCAAGCATGGTGAAAGTGGGCGATATAAAAACCTTTGATAACTTTATTGTGTCCATACCAGCAGAAATCGACCCGTTTCAATACAGCACGGTGATTGTCTGGTGTGAGACCTTTAGTGAGTTTATTACCGCCGCTCAATATCAGTCATCACCATCGCGAGCGAATTAGCAAAGTAATTTAGCAGAGTAAACAGGTATCCAAACATGCTTGAACTAAGACCCAACTGCGAGTGTTGCGACAAAGATCTACCTCCCGAGGCAAGCGATGCGATGATCTGCACGTTTGAGTGTACCTTTTGTAAAACGTGCGCTTCGGATGTCCTCAATGGCACCTGCCCCAACTGTGGCGGAAATTTTGAGGCGCGGCCAATTCGCCCAAGCAACCTACTCGAGAAATTTCCAGGCTCAACAAAACGCATTACTAAAGAGCATGGCTGTTCGTCTAAGAACGCTGTTTAGATGGATTACGAGGCCTTTAACCAGTTTTGTAAAAACCTCCCCGCAACTAAGCTTGTGCGTCAATGGGGCGACGCGTACGTTTGGAAGGTTGGCGATAAAGTGTTTGCCATTGGAGGTTGGCAAAAAAGCGCTGCACCCGCTTTTACTTTTAAAACGGGTGATTTGGATTACCACATCCTCAAAGAGGAACCGGGCTTTCGCCCTGCCCCTTATATGGCCGCTAGAGGCATGAAGTGGATTCAGTATTATGATGCGGCATGTGAACGAGACGATGAGCTGTTTTATTATATTCAAACATCGCACCGCCTAGCGTCGCTCAATCTCTCGAAGAAAAAACAAAAAGAACTTGGACTAATCCAATAACACACGACAAATCAATAAGAGGTATCGACAAAGCCATGCAAGAGATCAGTATCCTTTACCCATCTATCGCCATGTTTTTCTTAACAGGCTGTTTGATTCTTTCTCTCGGTCTATCGCGTTTCGTTGCGATCAAAACGAATAAAGTCAGCATTAAGTACTACACAAAATACACCGAGGGCGAGCAGCCTGATCGTTTACACATACTCGGGCGTCATGTGCAAAACCACTTTGAAGTACCACCTCTTTTCCATATCGGCGTGCTACTCATCTTTGTGACTCAGACCGTCACAGAGGTAAATCTTGCCGCTGCTTGGTTATTTGTCGCATTCCGAGTAGTGCATACGATAATTCACCTTAGTAGCAACAATGTCAGCCAGCGATTCTTCTGCTTCGGATTAAGTCTCGCCAGCCTCGCGACGCTGTGGATATCGCTGCTTACAAACTTAATAGCGCATTAAGATCTCGGTACTGCAATTGCTTACATCAGGGCGCTTTCATCGGCCAAGACTCTAGGCGATTTCGCCCGTTGTTCTTGGCGCTATAAAGCGCTTCATCTGCGCGTTCAAATAAGGCGCT
>NZ_LWFU01000539.1:0-5592 GCF_001635135.1 Oleiphilus sp. HI0080 | reverse complement strand
GCACAGCAGCGGGAGACGAGAAAAGTATTTTTGAAGAACTGCAGAGGCATATCGCCCTGCATCAACACATACTTGAAAAGCTTCGCGGAATCGAAGCGGCCTACCACGCACTCCCTGAAAAACAGCAAGAAGCGCAACGCTTCCCGTTCATCACTTTAAGGAGGGGAATAATTGGAGAAGAAGCGTGGTTGCAATGGGCAACAGAAGCGACACAATTGTTTAAAAAATAATCAGGGCTTTTTGTGTCATGAACAAGTATACTCGCGCCCTCTTTAGACCCCCCTATCCCAACGAGGACAATTTTTGTGACCCAAGCTTCCAACAGCTTCAATGATCTGGGACTTCCAGATGCTCTTCTGCGCTCTATATCAGAACTAGGCTATGAACACGCCTCCCCCATCCAAGAACAAGCTATTCCAACGCTCATGCAGGGACGAGATGTTCTCGGACAGGCTCAAACAGGAACGGGTAAAACGGCCGCTTTCGCTCTACCAATACTGGCTCAAATCGACCCTAAAAATTCAGATACGCAAGTGCTTGTACTCGCACCAACGCGCGAATTGGCGATCCAGGTTTCAGAAGCTTTTGAAAGTTACTCAAAATATTTAAATGGCGTAAACGTACTCTCCATCTATGGTGGTCAAGCTTACGGCATTCAATTAAAGCAATTAAAACGGGGCGCTCAAATTGTTGTCGGCACACCAGGTCGAGTTATGGACCATATGCGACGCGGTAGCCTTAAAATTAACAACCTTAAAACACTCGTACTTGATGAAGCAGATGAGATGCTGCGCATGGGCTTCATCGATGATGTTAACTGGGTTCTTGAACATACTCCCGATTCACGTCAAATCGCGTTATTTTCAGCGACCATGCCAAAAGAGATTAAGCGTGTCGCAGACCAGCATCTAAATGATCCAGCACTGATCAAGATCGCGTCAAAAAATGCTACGGCAAGCACGGTTCGTCAGCGTTATTGGATGTGCAAAGGCCTAAACAAACTTGACGCTTTTTGCAGAATTTTTGAAGTAGAGCAACACGAAGGGGTGATTGTTTTTGTTCGAACCAAAGTATCAACTGAAGACATCAGCTCTAAGCTTCGTGCCCGCGGTTTTTCTGCTACAGCTTTAAATGGTGACATTCCACAAGCGGCTCGAGAAAAAACCGTTGACCGCCTGAAGAAAGGTGACATTGATATTCTGGTTGCAACCGACGTTGTCGCGCGCGGTTTAGATGTTGAAAGAATCAGCCATGTTGTAAACTTTGATATCCCATACGATACCGAAGCCTATGTACATCGCATCGGACGAACCGGACGAGCCGGACGCTCTGGCGAAGCTATCCTCTTCGTTGCGCCAAGAGAGCAAAGGATGTTGCGTTCTATCGAAAAGGTATCAGGAAAAACCATTGAACGTATGGAGATACCAAGCGCCAAACAAATTAATGAATTGCGTATAGAGCAATTTAATCAACAGATCATGGAAACCGTAGAAGCTGGCGACCTCAGTTTCTACCAAGATCTAGTAGATAAACTGATCGAAGAGCGACAAGTCGATCCCGCTATTGTCGCGGCGGCGCTTGCGAAGCTTTCACAAGGTGGTCGCAACTTATTAATCGACCCGAGAGAAGATCAGCGTCGAAAAGAGTCGGAGCGACCAGAGCGCAAGGAGCGATCCGAACGACCAGATCGAGGGCCACGAGAACGTAAAGAAGTGAAAGAAGGACCAATTCCTCCGCTACAAAAGTTCCCTGATGTTGATCTTAAACGCTACAAAATTCAGGTAGGCCACATGGACCAAGTAAAGCCGGGACAGATTGTCGCTGCGATCGCGAATGCCGCAGATCTCTCTAGTGACTACATTGGCCAAATCGAAATTTATGACACGATGACAACGGTAGACTTACCAGACGGAATGCCAAAAGCACTGCTTAAAACTCTTCAAAAGACACGAGTTGCACAACGACCGATGAAAATGGTTGAACTCTCAGCGGCTTTTCCGCAAAACGGAAGTGCGGATTCAGAGAGAAAACGCCCCGCAAAACGCCAACCTCGAAAAAGAGAGAGTCGAGACAACTAATTCAGACAAAAAAAAGCCCGCTCAATTGAGCGGGCTTTTTTTATATCTTTGTTTACTTGCTGTTATCAACCATGTACTTAACGGCATTTGCGATATCGTCATCAGAACAAGTCGCACACGTTCCTTTAGCAGGCATGGCATTAATACCATTGATCGCGTTTGCAATAACTTGATCAAGCCCCTTGTCCATGCGAGCGGTCCAATCAGCCACGTCACCTAATTTAGGCGCGCCCAGAGCACCCGTCGTATGGCAACCGGCACACACTCCGTTGTACAACTCTTCAGGGTCGCGCGGACCAGAAGCCACTGCCGCAGAAGCGGAACCACAATCCTCGCCCTCTACACATACACTACCTACTGGCATAGTGCGCTCTCGAATGCTTGCGTCATCCATTGCGGCTGTCGCCGTTAATGCTACAGCAGCAAGAGCCAGCGCAGCAGAGATAGTTATTACCATTTTTTTCACGTAACACCTCTTCGTTCGTTATATGTGTTAGGAGGAAACCGACAGAATCCAAAGTATAGGCCAAGCGCTCATGATCTTAAACGCCTAGCCAAAATGCTGTGCGCGATTTTAACCGCCAATTGCTGCGCGCCACAAGAAGATTTCTAATTTCAAAAGGTTATATAGAACATGGCCAATTGCGTTTTTTTTACTAAACTATAAATATTCGAGTAACAAATCCAATATATGCTCGAACTAGTGGAACACGAGAATAAAAATTAAGGACTCAACACCCCCACTTTTTTCTTGTGTTCAAACTGCCCAATACACAGTTTTTAAAGGTTTGATAAATGTCAGATAAGCGTTCCGGAACCGTAAAATGGTTCAACGAATCAAAAGGATTTGGATTCATTCAGCAAGAAAGTGGTCCCGACCTGTTTGTTCACTTTAGTAACATTGATGGAGATGGTTTTAAAACACTGTCTGAAGGTCAAAATGTTACGTTTATAGAGGGCGAGGGTCGCAAAGGCCCGCAAGCAGAGAACGTAACACCTGCATAATAAGCCTTAAACGACGACTGAAAAGTCGTCGTTTAACCCACCGTTTGTTTTAGTTTTCTAAACCGCTCATATCCTTCATAAAGCGCCTTGTTTAACTGAACGCGTAGTTTCTGCCAAGAACTGTACTCCACCACTCGTCTTTGATATAGATGCATACTGACGTATCCCCAAACCTCATACCAGCGGACAGGCCCCATCCCTTTCCCACAAATGCCAGTCTCTTTATCGAGCATCATTACCTGCATGAGCACATCTTCGTTCCTCGGATTCTGAAAACTCAAACCTAAAGACTTAAAGCCCATATATTCATAACGAGGAACAAATTCGGGAGCGCTGCCCACTAAAATGTAGTTCTTGCCAGCCGTTAATCCTTCTCGATACATACTTTCAAAAACACCCTGCAGAACATCCGTATCCTGATAATGGCGTTCAATACAAACTTCGGTAATTTCCATGATTTGCCCGTAATCAGGCAAAAGACTGAAGCTCGTGCGAGGCAAAACAGATTCGAGCTCAAGAGGCTTGTTGGTGCGCTCACCAAACACTAAGAGAGCGGAACCTATCACCCTTGCGTTGTGAAAAGCGATCAATATCCGGCCATAGGCATCTTGTTCCAACGCAAAGCGCGCAATGGGCTCATCTTTATCGCACAGCCCCAACCTGGCATAGGACTTTCTACGAAGTTTTAGCACGGCCTCATACTCTGCTTGGGTTTCTACAAATCGATACTGTACGAAGTTTTGAATACTTGTCGCTTCAAGCCCAGAGAGCTTTATTTCCTGAGGTGTCTTTTGTGCGAAGTGAAAACAATGCTGAGATAACTCTTTTTGCGCTAACTTAGGAAACGCCTCTACAGCCACGAAACAACTAATCAGGTTATCCTCTGTCAGGCTGATATTGGAGACCGTGCCAATCGCCTTTTGTAAACCATGAACAGTACCGAGGCTGAACTCGACTTTCATGCCGCTAAACAACGTAAAATCTGAATTTATATTTGAAGCAAAAAAGCCGTTAGCAGAAAGACTTTCAACCTCGAAATAAGAGCTTTGCTTGTAAGCAAAAGGGTGAACGAGTTGCCCTTTTAGACTCTGTTCAGGGCTAAGAGTAACTGGGTGAAAATTTCCATGCGGGTTGCTTTGTTCGTGCTCAATAACGGCGGATATTTTAGTGTTGCCGTGTCGATCCTCGCGCAAATCGATAATCAAACCATAAAGATCATATTCGTGATCAATCATTGGACTGACGCGCAACTTGATCGAACCACCGACAGCAAGATCATGCCGAGCACTTGCATCGATAACAACCGCGAAACCAATACTCGAAAAGTCGATGAGCGAGGCTTCCACCTCGCTACCGAGAACGGCAACGCTCGCTCTGAAACCGTGCCTGCCAGTTAACGCTTGCCGCGCGATTCGGCGGTCTTCATGCCGAATGAATCGAGTTTGAAACTCCATAGCTATATACCGTTGCCCTTATCGTTCTATTGCCTTATTGCGGGACTTCTAACAGTTTAAAACAAAAGTTCTCGAATATCCGACAAATATTTTGCGATCTGGGTGGTAAATCGAGCCGCGTCAGCTCCATTTACGGCTCTGTGGTCATATGAGAGCGAGAGTGGCAACATCAACCGTGGAGCAAACTTTTCGCCGAAATATACCGGTTTCATTTGCGCTTTCGACACGCCTAAAATCGCGACCTCGGGCTGATTAACGATAGGAGTGAACGCCGTGCCTCCAATACCGCCTAGGCTTGAAATGGTAAAGCAAGCACCTTGCATATCTGCAGGGGACAGTTTTCGAGCCTTTGCCTTTTCTGCCAAATCACCGAGCTCGGCGCTAATTTCCCATAGGTCCTTGCTCAACACATCCTTTATAACAGGAACGACCAAGCCATAGTTCGTATCTACGGCGACCCCTATATGATAATAGTGCTTCTGCACAATCTGTTGATTCGCGAGATCGATCGATACATTAAACTGCGGCAAATCCCGCAAGGCATGTGCGCTCGCTTTGATCAGAAACGGTAACGGCGTCAACTTCAAGCCTTTTTGCTCAGCATCTGATTTTTTCGACTTCCTAAATTGCTCTAATTCTGAAATGTCAGCTTCATCAAACTGAGTGACGTGCGGCACGTTGCTCCAACTAGATTGCATATTGCGCGCAGTCAAAACCTGCAACTTATCCATCTTTCGCGTTTCGATTTCACCAAACTTAGTGAAGTCTGGCAGCTCAGGAGAATTAACGACTCCCGCCACCTGCCCACTTTGAGCTGCCTGTACCTGAGTTTTTATGTAGGCATTCAAGTCATCTTTCTGAATTCGGCCCTTAGGCCCTGTTGCACTGACCCGATCCAGCTCAACACCAAGCTCGCGCGCGAGTTTTCTTACTGCTGGCCCAGCGTGGACACTATCCTGCCCAGATTTAATGGGCACTGGTTGATGCGGCTGAGGAGATGCTTTGGCCTCAGCCTGATTAACCCTCTCTGCCTGCGCTGAAGCGCCTTTTTTGGC
>NZ_LWFU01000538.1:0-2578 GCF_001635135.1 Oleiphilus sp. HI0080 | reverse complement strand
CTACGATACGATTGTAATGGGCGCGAGTTTTAGAAATACAGGCGAGATTGAGGAGCTAGCGGGCTGTGACAGGCTTACAATCAGCCCTCAACTGCTGGAAGAGCTGTCTCGCGATGAGGGAGATTTGCAACGCAAGCTCTTCGCAGATAGCCCAAAGAATGGAGACGTCAAAGCGCTTTCAGAATCTGCGTTCCGCTGGGATATGAATGAAAGCGCGATGGCGACAGAAAAGCTCGCAGACGGCATTCGAAACTTCGCGGCGGATCAAATCAAATTGGAAAAACTGCTTAAGGCTTAAGCTACATGATTAACGCGCTAAAAAATTGGTTCGATGAACTTGGCGGTTCAAAATCGACCGTTACCGACCAAGCCACCGCAAATATTGACCTTTGCTGTTTCAGCTTGATGGTCATTACCGCAAGCGTTGACTCGGTATTTGATCCTTCCGAACGTCAAACCATTGAACAACTAGGACGCGACCTCTTCGACCTCGATAATGAGACCATTGCGGAGATTCTGAAAGACGCAAAGACACAAGCGGGTGATTCAACTTCGCTGTATGAATTCACGTCTCTCATTCACGAACACATGAGCGAGAACGAAAAATTCAAACTAGTCGAAGGATTATGGAAAATCGCGTTTGCGGATGGTCAGGTTGATAAGTATGAAGAGCATATTATTCGGAGAGTAGCCGAGTTAATCTACCTTGATCATGCCCGTTTTACCGAGGCTCGTTATTTGGCAGAAACCCAATCTCAATGACGAAAATCATAGGGCATAGAGGAGCGCGAAACGAAGCTCCAGAGAATACTTTGCCGAGCTTCATAATAGCTCAAAAAGCCGGATGTCTAGCATTTGAGCTCGATGTCAGGCTTTCTCATGATCTCCAACTAATGGTGTTTCACGACCAAACACTGGGCAGAACCACTGGGCGCCAAGGAAGTTTGTCGGATTACTCCGCTGAAGTATTAAATAAAATTGATGCGAGGGGTAAATCTCTATGGCCCGATGCCTGCTACATCCCTACTCTGGAACAAGTCTTTCATATCGTCCCTGACACCGTGGATTGGCAACTTGAAGTAAAACCAACAAGCCGCGTAAGAATGAGAATTCTGAGTCAGAAGTTAAATAGATTTGTTTCAAAGCTGAAACCAGAAACGGCTCGCATCACAATCACCTCTTCAAGCAGGTGGTTTCTTAAAGAAGTAAAAATACGCAACCCTAAAATTAGAACAGGTTTCGTCTCAGAGCATCTTGGAGAATCAAGTGTAAGTGTGTGCGAAACACTTGGGTGCGACTTACTTGTCCTCAATCACCGATTTTGCGACCAGGCCACACTGTCTCTCGCAAAACAGTATGGCTTGGAAGTCTCCGTTTGGACTGTGAACGATCTCGACAGAATGGAGGAGTTATCCAGCTTGGGCGTTGACAGCATCATCACGGACATACCGACAAAGGCACTATCTGTTATGTCGTCAAGCATACCTTAGTTAATCTACCGCTAAGATTTAAAACGAGGTTCGGTCCGTTGGATCCGTATCCTCCAAGACTTCCTCGTAGTCGGTCCAGCCATCGCCATCACTGTCTTCAATACGCGGATTCGTCAACTGATCATACTCCTCGACGTTCACCAACCGGTCTCCATCGGCGTCTTCAAATCGGGTAATTCCGGAAGATATGCTGAGCAGCCCGCAACCCGCATCATCTACTAAATCAAATCTTCGCTCATAGAAGCAAGGCATGCCATCACTATCCAAGTCGTTCAGACCGACGTTCGATATTTCAATTCCGCTACTTTTACGGCGCACTTGAACCACATCATCTCCCAGTGAAATAAGCCCCCAAATGCCTTCATCTTCCGATTGAGTAGGAAAATCAAAACCATTTGCTCTAATTGGGGCAACCGAACGGGAGTCTACAAACACTTGAACACTGTCTTGATCAAACAGGGTAGAAACAGACTGGGCATTACTGGCATTCGTATAAGAGGAGATGTAATACTTCTCATGAGTTTTGTCTGTAAGAGTCGATTGCTTAACCAACATTTGCTTCGTACTTGAACGGTAACTAGCGCCCAAGCTAGAAAGATCAGATAAACTAGTAGCCATATCTAGATCTTTCGAAAAAACATAGCCACTAGGAACGATGACCTTACTTCCGGCGCTATCCAAAGAAACATAACTCAGCGGAACCGCATCAAAAAATGCAGTCGCAAGCTGAACCGCCGATAGAAATCCATTGCTGCCCGGCGTTGCGGTTTCAAGCTCTAAGAACCCGAAATCCTCGATAAGACCATTGCCAATTGGAAGGTAGAGTCGTTTGGGGCTGCTCGATGAATCCCACTCAGCGTATTCTAGGTTCGCATCGGGTATTGCAATCTGATCAACATAGCCACCATTAGTGTCATACAAAGCAATACGAGCTTGTGCTCCAAGTCCTAACTGAATGGCTACATGGTCATCGATAGCCACCATCGCCTCTACCATTTCATCGGAATTTAGCGCTATCGGAGGAAGAACATCGATTGTGTTCGGTGACGCCAATGAAACCGAACGCAACTGGCCCGTCTTATCAATGA
>NZ_LWFU01000537.1:0-22294 GCF_001635135.1 Oleiphilus sp. HI0080 | reverse complement strand
TCCCACCCCCCTCTTTTTAGCCCCTCACCTTAGCCTTCGGTATTAGCGCTTGGTATTAGCCCTTGGGATTAGCGCTTGGGATTAGCGCTTGGCATTAGCCGCTACGAACACACGCTCTAGATCGATTTTTGGTTGCTTTCTTGATTCGCCTATTGATAGCGCCCTAGAAAAAACCGACATGGGGATCAGGAGACCCGATTAACAAAATATCCAAATCTCTAATAATTCTGATTCGTCATCCTCCAATTTTCGACTACTTTTCTCATCAGAGATATTTAGAATCAAAAAGGCGCAATACATGTCCGGCAAACCTCTCGTGATGATCGTCGATGATGACGAAATAGCCCGTGTCATAGTACGAGAGCATCTAGGTGATCAATATGAAATAGAAGACGCTGAATCTGCCGACGCGTGCTTGAACAAGCTCAAATCCTGCACGCCCGACATCTTTCTATTAGACGTTCAGATGCGCGAGAAAGACGGCTTCGCACTCTGCGAGGCCGTCCGGCATCTACCGCAATTCAAAGCAACACCCGTCCTTTTTATCTCGGCGGCTGAAACCGAGGAAAACCTCATTCGCTCCTTCGAAGTCGGCGGCAACGGCTTTTTAGAGAAGCCGGTCAAGAAAACCAAGCTGCAAACGCTCATTAAGATCAAACTGGCACAAGCTGACGAACTAATAGAAACACAAAAGCACCGTGAAGAAGCGATGACAACAAGTAGCGAACTTTGCCAGTTGATTCAATTTGTAAAAGATTCAGACGACGACACAACGCTTGAGGCTGTCGCTAAAAGGTTGTGTGGAGTGGTTGAGAGCTTTGGTCTGAGCGCATCCGCGATGATTATTGCCAAAACACCGATCTACGTGAATTGCACTGAGGAATCCCCCGAAGGCTTACTACTGAAAAAGGCAGCCGCCATCAATGAGCGGATTATAAGTAAAGGTATTAGAAGCATTATTCGAAGCGATAGTGTCGCCATACTTGTCAACGAAATGCCTGTTGATGACGAAAGCCGCTACGGGCGTTTCAAAGACAACCTCGTGGTCCTTTCAAGCATTTGTGATGGCCAATTGAAGCAACTTATGGCACAACAAGGCATCGAACAACAGCGCAACAAAGTCCTTTCCCGGGTAATTAAAATCACCGAAGAACAGCTTCAAAGATTTGCCGAGCAACTCACAGCTCACGAGAAAACATCCACCGAAGTCATCGGTAATATGCTCACTGAACTTGAAACAAAGCTCTTTCATCTGGGGCTAGATGACGACCAAGAAGAAGAGCTTATGAAAGTCGCATACCAAGTGCATGAAAAGCTGGAGCATATGAACAGCGACTATCAATCACTTGAAGCCGAGCTCGGAAAGATACTTGAATCACTCTACGATCTGCTTGCCTCAAAAGACAAAGCGGCCTAGCACGCTTATCCCCAGATGCGT
Organism: Oleiphilus sp. HI0080; assembly: GCF_001635135.1. NCBI lineage: Bacteria > Pseudomonadati > Pseudomonadota > Gammaproteobacteria > Oceanospirillales > Oleiphilaceae > Oleiphilus > Oleiphilus sp. HI0080. The sequence continues at coordinate 20,856 of NZ_LWFU01000537.1, read as the reverse complement.
TCCTCGTTAACCTTGTTCATTTGGACGAAGCTTCGGGCACCACGCCAATCTTACCCATGGTATCGAGCTTCTGACGCGGGTTAACCACCATAGGACGACTTAACAGCAGGTTATTTGGGTAAATCACGATTTCTCGGCTTTCACTGATCAACTTTGTATTGAACAGGTTAATCTCTGAGATATAACCCTCTACATAGTTATCGGCATCCACAATACGAACAAACGTGCCACGCTTAAATGAGCTATGCGCCAAGAGAATAAAGAATGCCGTGATATTGCTTAGTATCGACCAGGCAGCAAACATCGCCACGCCGGTGACTGCGAGCAAGCTCGCGGAAAGCGTCAGCAAACCTTTAAAATCAAAGCCCCACACCACAAAGACGGTGGACAACGCAGCAATCACAATCAGAATATTGACTGTTTTTAGTGCCTTTGTCGTGACATCTGGTTTTAGCCGCCCCTTGCGCGCATGGCGGCGCACAATCGGACCAATAATCAGGCGAAATGCAAGGTAACTACCCAGTGCAATCGCGGTGAGGGTTAATTGAAGCGTATAGCTTTCAAACCACTGAGTTAACGCTTCGATCATACTGTTCGCCTTGTTGATCAACCTAAGTTACTAGCTTTCTAGCAAGACCCGAATGATCTGCGATTAGACGCGTTAAATCAACGTGTAATAACGCACTATTCTTAACTTTCCACTGACCCGCAACCATAACGGCATCCGCCTGATGTGCACCACATAAAACGAGTGCCGCTAATGGGTCATGGCTGCCTGAAAAGCGGGCATCATCGAGTTTAAACAAAGCAAGATCGGCTTGCTTACCCACCGCTAACTCCCCGATATCATTTCGCCCAAGAACCTGCGCCGAACCCTTGGTCGCCCAGCGCAGAGCATCAAGATGCGTTATTTCATCCGCTTGATAACGCAGTCGACTAATCAACATAGCTTGCCGCACTTCTTGAATCATATTGGAGCCATCGTTCGATGCGGAACCATCGACACCTAAGCCCACTGGCGAACCATGCTTTTCCAGATCCAGCGTCCTGCATATTCCAGAAGCCAAAACCATATTTGAGGAAGGACAGTGACCAACGCCGACTCCGGCCTTACCTAATCGCTTCAATTCCTCATCGTTGAAATGAATACCATGTGCGAGCCATACATCGCTCGCCATCCACTCCACAGACTCTAAATAATCCACTGGTCGCATACCGAAGCGACTTAGGCAAAACGTATTCTCGTCTTCCGTCTCCGCCAAATGGGTATGCAAGCGCACCCCATGTTGACGTGCTAATCGCGCGGTCTCGACCATCAACTCACTCGTGACCGAGAATGGCGAGCATGGTGCAAGCGCAATATTTACCATCGAGCCTTCGCTGGCATCGTGATAGAGGCCAATCAAACGCGCCGAATCTTTTAGAATCACCTCATCGGTTTGCACTGTGGATTGCGGGGGTAAACCGCCCTGCTCTTGCCCGAGACTCATGGACCCTCTGGTCAGCGTGACGCGAGCACCCATTTTATGTGCAGCCGCTACTTGGATATCGATCGCCTCGGTTAAGGCTTCGGGAAACAAATAATGGTGGTCTGATACCGTGGTGCAGCCCGAAAGAAGTAATTCACTCAAGCCAAGCTCGGTCGCCACCGAAAGCATCTCGGGCTGCAGCTTTGCCCAAACGGGATAAAGCGTTTGTAGCCAAGGGAATAATCGTTTGTTTAAGGCCGGAGGAAAGGCGCGCGTTAAGGTTTGATATAAATGATGGTGCGTATTAATCAAGCCCGGTAATAACACCGAACGAGAGGCATCATACACCTCATCATAATCCTCAGTTGGGGCGCATCCCTGTCTAACCAGCTCGATAATTTTTGTTCCGCGCACAACGATGCCATTACGCGCGTCTTGGTTATTGGCGGTGAACACCGCTAAAGGGGCTTTAATCCAAACAGAATGGTTTGAAGCTGTCATTCGTCACTCCTATTTCTCGACCTGTATGTCCAGGTCTATGAAAAATATAGCAGTGACGGTCTCGGCTCTAAGGCGAAAGACGTGTGTTAATCTGCCTTGTTTTAACTTGCTTGGTAACTCTAAGAAAGACCACACGTTAAATTCATCCGAATCGGCGAGCCTTTCAACGCAAAGTTTAAACTGCTGGGCCTCTAGGGCCAAGCTCTTAGAGCTGTAAATTTCACATCACCTCCAGCATTCACGTTAATCCACACGCATCGCATAGTTGAGTAAAAAAAACTCGCCATTCCAAAAGTAAAGCCGAGGCTCAAGCCCCTCGCCTCAAGCCCCTCGTAATGACGTGACGAAGATTTCTTTGATTAATGGCGGTAATTGTCTTGACGGTAGCACCATAATGCACCAAAGTGACTGATCAAATAACAACCAAAACCTAGGGACGGTAAAGACAATGAGAGCAAGAACGCACTTTTTAAGAACAGCTAGCCTACTAATACTCAGCGCTGCTGCCGCTTCAACGCACGCCGCGACAATGACTTACGATAACGAGGCCGATTTTACGACAGCCATCGCAGGTCTCTCGAGCAATACAATCGACTTTGATTCTGCCACTGCAGGAGATCTAGTCCTCCCAGGTTCTCCGTTTGATGGTGTTACCTTTGACTATTCGTTGGATTACGATCTCTCTGTCGACGCGACCTATGACACAACGTCCTCCTCAAACTATCTAGGCATCAATGACTTTGACGGTCGGTTTGCGGGAGGGGATAGCTTCGACATGACGTTTGGCTCGGCCCAATCGGCCATTGGCTTGTACATTCATATCGGCTTTGAATCACTTCTTTTTGATAACGATATAACGCTAACAACGAATACTGGTCTCGTCGCTAATCTGTCTGCGAACGCGGATCAACAGCTACTAGACGGCGAAGCCTATTTCATCGGCCTGTATTCCGACTCAGCAGCAGACGCGTTCACTAGCGTCTCATTTTCAAGTTTCCCAGAAGACTATTATTTCAACGTGGATGACATCACCTTTGCCCAAATGTCATCTCCACCGGGCGCCGTCTCAGAGCCGAGCTCGCTAATCTTGCTTAGCCTTGCTTTGGGAGGATTGATTCGATTGCGAAAATCGACCTGCTAACGCACTTGAGATGATCGATCGATACAAAATGACATAACTCTTGATGAGTGTTGTTTGTAGTACTCAAAAGGATCCGAAAAACATGCTCACAGGAGAGAGCAATGAAACAAACACTAAAAACGCTAATCGCCGGCGCTGCATTAACGGTAGCCGCCACTTCCGCAACTCACGTCTCTGCAGAGCCCTTTTTAGGCGAGATTGCTTGGGTACCTTACAATTTCGCCCCTCGTGGTTGGCAATTCTGTGATGGCCAACTGCTTCCAATTAACCAATATAGCGCCCTATTTTCATTGCTCGGCACCACGTATGGCGGAGACGGGCGAACGACCTTCGGCATACCCGATTTAAAAGGCCGAACGGCCATTCATGAAGGACAAGGCCCAGGCTTAACCAATCGCCCTCTCGGCCAAAAACTAGGCCGAGAGACCGTCACACTTAGCGCAGCTGAAATGCCTAGCCACACCCACACCCAGATGGCCAGCAGCGGCGCACCAAGCTCAGCCGACCCGAGTGGCAAAGTGCCCGCAAGCCCTTCTAGAACGCGTGTTTTTGCAGACGCACCAAATGTCGCTATGAACACTGGAAACATCGGCAACAGTGGGGGCGGACAACCACATAACAACATGCAGCCCTACACAACCTTAAACTGCATTATTGCCACTGTTGGCATATTCCCATCACGCAATTAAGTTCAGGAGAAACGTCATGAAACTACGCTTTCTTTCAGTTACTTTACTGAGCTTGGCCGCGTTACTTACTTCAACTCATGCCGCAGCGACCACCGCTGCAGATAATCCCTTACTAGGAGAAATGAAATGGGTTGCGTTTAACTTTGCACCGCGAGGCTGGGCTCAATGTAATGGTCAGATATTGCAGATATCGCAATATCAAGCGCTCTTCTCATTATTGGGGACCACCTATGGTGGCGATGGCAGAGTCACGTTTGCCCTGCCTGACATGCGTGGTCGCCTGATGCTCCACGAAGACTATCCTAACTATCGACTAGGATTAAAAGATGGACAAGAATCTAACACGCTAACAACGGCCAATTTGCCTAGTCATTCGCATGGGCTGTCTGGGTCGAGCGAACGCGCCGATAGCACGCTCCCGAATGACCGAAGCCTCGCGAATACCAGCAGAACAAAGCTGTATGGCAGCGGTACAATTGATAAAAACATGCATGCAAATGCAATCAGTGCAACAGGCGGCTCTCAGCCCCATCAAAACATGATGCCAAGCACCGCGCTCAACTGCATTATTTCTCTGCAGGGCCAATATCCCTCACGAAGCTAACAACCTAGCCCTGCCTAACACCCTCTGTTACGCAGGGCATTTATTTCGCTTCAGTTTGCTGTTCAAGCACTCAAACCGCAGCCGCCAAGAATGATGGTGCAAAGCAGGTCTTTAATACGCTGTACATCCAACTCGTCGTATTCAAGCTTGTTAGTCACGGTAAGAATCTGCGTGTCAAAGTCGGCATAATGCTGGGTGGTAGACCAGATCATAAAAATCAGATGCTCAGGATCAACAGCGTTCATTTTTCCCTGATCAATCCAAGACTGGATAATTTTGCTTTTGTCTCGGACCCAAGCACGCAAGTTGCTGCGTAAGTGGTCTTGTAAATTCGGTGCGCCTTGAATGATTTCAAGTGCGAAAATCTTGGACGCATTCGGGTATTGAATGGCTAGATCAACTTTTGCGCGGATGTAGTTACCAAGTACTTCAGCTGGGTCATCGCCTTCGCTCATATCGTCGATCGACTCGTCCCAACGTCGGATAATCTCATCAAGCACCGCCAAGTAAAGCGCTTGCTTGCTTTTAAAGTAGTAGAGAACGTTGGCTTTAGGCAGTTCTGCAGCATCGGCAATGGATTGCATGCTGGTTCCTTTAAACCCGTTTTTAACAAAAGAGTCTTCAGCAGCAGCCAGAATATTTTTACGATTCTGCTCTCGGATTTTACCGGTCTTTTGTGCGCTATCTTTATCGCTCATGTTGTTCTACATCTTTGTTTGTTGTTCTGGGGATCGATAACGAGCTTTAAGGGCCACGCCCTGAAGCTCGCTACGAACATACTGTTAGCTACAATTATTCGATACCATTACTAGCTGCTATCGCTAGCAGTATGATTAACCACTAACAATCATACTTACAGGTGGTACTTGATCAAAGCGCTAACTGCTGATTCTGCGTCATCGCTCTTCACACCAAACTTGTTGTGCCAGTATGAGTACTCGATACCCGCTTCAAGCTTAGATTTGGTAATCCCCATGAACTTGCCGATATCAGCACGTAGTTGCGGGTTGAAGTGAAAGTCTGCTCCGTGATCTTCTTGTGCAGATGACCAATCGATGTAGCCATCAAACATCCAATCAACATCACCCGTAGCAAATGGAACACCGTATACAACCGTCAACTGAAGATCATCATCAATGTTTTCGTTATTCGCGTAGAAAAAGTTCGTTTGGAAGAACGCAAAACCCGGAAGATCCCAGTTCAAGCCTACACCGTAAAGGTAGTTATCTTGCGAGAAGCCTGTGCTGTCTGAGCTGAACTCGTAGGTCGTCGCAATCAATACGTCAGTTACAGGGCCCGCTTTCAGCTCAGAACCCGTCATATTGCTTAGGCTAAAACGAGGAGAAAGCTCTGCGTATGTCTCGTTAAAGTCACCAAATGAACCTTTACCATTGTGTCGATCAGCGAAGAAGAAGGCATCACCCCAATCGTGACCCGAAGCGTGTTCAACGGTCATTGTCGTCATTTCCATGGTTTTCTGCGGAGCGCCGAAAGCATGGCCAACGTTGTAGTAATCAGCACTGTGTAGCACGGTTACACTGTTGTCAGCCCAAAACTGCTCAGCTTGAGCGGGTGCTGCTACTGCAGCTGCGAGTGCTGCTGCACCAGCGATGGTTTTTAGTTGTTTCATTTCTCTACCTTAGTTTTTCATTAATACAGCACTTATGGTGCTTTATAAAAAGTGCGAGCTACCGCAATTCGGAAACAGTAGCTCGCTGCTAACTGCCTTATTCAGCGAATCGTTCGCCTTGAATTAAGACTGTGGCAATTTGCCTTCTACGCCTTGCACGTAGAAATCAAAGCCAAGAAGCGCACCGTCATCCATTGTGCCGCCCGCTGGAATCACTTCTTCTCCAGCTTGGTTTACAACTGGGCCATCAAATACGCGCATTTCGCCCGCCTTCAATGCCGCTTTTTTCTCTTCTACCATCGCGACAACATCCGCTGGAATCGCTTCGTTCAGTGGCGCTAGATCGGTTGTACCGTCTGCGATGCCAGGCCATAAGTCTTCAGACTTCCAAGTGCCATCAAGCACGGCTTGTGCTTTCTTAAGGTAAAGTGGACCCCACTTGTGTACCGTTGAAGTAAGGTGCGCTTTTTTACCGTATTCAGACATATCTGAGTGGTAACCGATTGCGTACTTGCCTTTTGCTTCTGCGGCCTGAATCACAGCGGCGGAGTCAGTATGTTGCGTAAGCACGTCTGCGCCTTGAAGAATCAGCGTTTCTGCTGCTTCACGCTCTTTTGCAGGGTCATACCAAGTGCTTGCCCAAACAACTTTCACTTGAACGTCAGGGTTTACTTCTTTAGCACCCTTGGTGAACGCGTTAATGCCACGAATAACCTCAGGAATCGGGAACGATGCTACGTAACCAAGTACGTTAGATTCGGTCATCTTGCCCGCAATCAAACCCGTCAAGTAGCGGCCTTGATAAGCACGGGTAAAATAGGTGCCCATGTTGTCTGAGCGCTTGTAGCCTGATGCGTGCTCGAAAGCGACTTTCGGGAATTTTTTTGCAACTTTAAGCGTTGGGTTCATATAACCGAACGAAGTTGTAAAGATGAGGTCATTGCCCTTTGACGCAAGCTGACGAATAACGCGCTCGCCATCTGCACCTTCTGGAACAGACTCAACGTAGGTGGTTTTTACCTTGTCACCAAGTTGCTCTTCAACATACTTACGGCCTTCATCATGCGCGTAGGTCCAGCCCGCATCGCCAGTCGGCCCAACGTAGACAAAACCGATGTTTAATGGCTCTTCAGCTTGAGCGAGCGCCGCACCGCTAACCAGTGTTGCGGCAGCCAAGGCTTTCGTGATTGATCTTAATTTCATAATAACTCCTGAGGTTTCATTTTTTATTGACGCCCTAGACCTGAGGCCGATAAGGCTGGCCGAGTGCTAAAGGTGTACTTAGTTTTGCCTTGACTGCATCGTTCGCGATTACAACCAACACAATGATCGTTGCGCCATACGGAAGCATGGCCAACAGATTTGGTGAGGCTTCGAAGCCTAATCCCTGTAGAACGAGGTGCATGATGCTTGCAGCACCAAAGAGGTAAGCACCCAACATAATGCGTTCTGCTTTCCAACTCGCAAACACAACAAGTGCCAGTGCGATCCAACCACGCCCTGCAGACATACCCTCTGTCCAAAGTGGTGTATAAGCCAGCGACAAATAACCACCCGCTAAGCCCGCCATTGCGCCGCCAAACATGACAGCGGCATAGCGCACTTTGAATACGCTCATACCGATCGCATTGGCGGCTTCTGGATTCTCGCCTACAGAGCGAATGGTCAAACCCAAACGCGTGCTTTTAAATACCCAAAACACGAGAGCAAACAGAATCCAGGAAAGGTAGACCAAGGGATCGTGCGAGAAAAAGATCTTGCCGATAATTGGAATTTCGCTGAGCAGTGGAATAGTCCATGCCTCGATACCCTCAATGCCGACGCCCACATAACTTGCACCAATAAAGGCACTTAAGCCGGTACCAAATATCGTTAATGCCAGCCCGGTCGCCACCTGATTAGAAACCAGAGAAATAGCTAGAAAGCCAAAGAGCAAAGACATCATCGCGCCAGCCACGACCGCGGCGACGACGCCTAAGCCAAGGTTGCCAGTAATGACAGAAGCCGCAAAACCGACCACTGCCCCCATTAACACCATGCCTTCCTGGCCAAGATTAAGAACACCCGATTTCTCACACACCATCTCGCCTAGGGCAATCAGAATCAACGGCGTTCCGGTACGAATCGTCGCAAACAGAATGTTGGTAATAAGTTCAATATCCACGCGAAACCTCTATGCTTGTGCGACTGGCTGGTTTGAAGAATTGGAAGCGGCTTTTGGGCGGTCACGCACAATGCGGTACGAGATCAACAAGTCACACGCTAAGAGATAAAACAACAACATGCCTTGGAACAAGCCGGTAATAGACTTGGGCAGCGTCAAGTCCATTTGCACCATCTCGCCACCCATATAAGTCAGTGCGAGTAACATGCTGGCAAAGGTAATGCCCAAGGGATGCATGCGCCCAAGAAACACAACGATGATCGCGGCATAACCGTAACCCGGTGCAATATAAGGATTGAGCTGCCCTACCGGACCGGTTACCTCTGAAACACCGGCTAAGCCGGCTAAGGCACCACACATTAACAACACCAACCAAACAAGCTTCTTATCCTTAAAGCCAGCAAAGCTTGCCGCAGAGGCATCTTCACCAAGCACACTCACCTGAAAGCCAAGCAATGTCCGAGAGACGAAGGTCCAGACAATGGCAACTGCAAACAAGGCAAAGAAGATCGAAATCGTGAGACGATAGTCTTCGAAAACAGTCGGCAAAATAGCCCAATCGGAAAACAGTGCGGACTCCGGGAAGTTATAGCCATCGGGGTCCTTTAATGGCCCATGCACGCCGTAATAAAGTAGGTTTAATGCGATATAGTTGAGCATGATCGTGGTGAGAATCTCGTTTGCCGAAAAACGCGTCTTCAAAAATGCGGCCAGCATCGCCCAAAGCAAACCACAGGCGCTGCCAAATACGAGAACAGCCGGCAGCACCCAAGCGCTCTCAACCTCACCTAACTGCAACGCCAAGAACCCGCCGCCTAGGCCACCCAGAATAAATTGCCCTTCTGCACCAATGTTCCAAACTTTGGCTTTGAAGCACATCATCAAACCAATCGCACACAACAACAGCGGCGCAACTTTAATCCCTAGCTCTGTCCAGCCATACAAATCCTCAAGAGGCTGAAGGAAAAACACATACAGCGAATGCGCCGGATCATGGCCCAGCGACGCGAACAAAGCGGCACCACTGATTAACGTTAATGCGACGGCCAAAACAGGCGACAAATACGCCATTGCTTTTGAATCGGACGGTCGTTTTTCTAAGCGAAAAATCATGCGTCTACCTCCGGTGCAGCTTGTTCTACTGGAGTGCTATCGCCTGCCATCCATTTACCTAACTGATTAATCGTGACCTGTTCCGTTGCCGCAACGGGTGAAAGCTTGCCATCACAAATCGCACAAATCCGATCGCTTATCGCGTACAACTCATCAATATCTTCAGACACAACCAAAATCGCAGCGCCTTTATCACGTAGACGAATGAGCTCGTGGCGAATCAGAATGGCCGCTCCGATATCCACCCCCCAAGTTGGATGAGAACAGACGAGAAGTTTTGGGTTCTGAAGAATCTCGCGACCAATAATGTACTTCTGCAAATTACCGCCAGACAGCGATTTCGCCTGAGCCTGAGTATTGGGCGTTTTCACGTTAAACGAGGCAACAATGCGCTCAGCAAAGCTTTTTACTTTTGCCCGGTTTATCCAGCCTTTGCTGACCATATCTTGCTGATACGCCGTTAATAATGCGTTGTCTTCCAACGACATATCAGGCACGCCACCGCGGCCAAGCCGCTCTTCAGGCACAAAACCTAGCCCGCGCGAACGACGCTCTGTAGGCCCCGCATTGCCGACCGACTGACCATCAAAAAAGATCACGTCAGAGCCAGCTAGTTCTTCACCGCCGATCATATCCAACAGTTCTTCTTGACCGTTACCCGCGACACCGGCAATACCTAAAATTTCGCCGCGCTTCACATCAAGCGACACATCTTTTAAAGAAGTCGAGAATGGGTCATTCGATTGATGGCTGAGATGTTTCACACTCAGAAAAACGTCGCCTCCAACGGCTTTCTCATAATCCTGATTCAATGGGGTATCGTCGCCGACCATCAATCGAGCGATTTCATCAGAGGTTGTTGCTTGCGGATTACAATCACCCGTCACAATGCCGCCGCGGAGTATGGTCGCGCCAGTACAAATCGCGCGCACTTCATCCAGCTTGTGGGAGATAAAGAGTATGCTGCAACCTTCTTCAGACAATTGGCGCAACGTCAGAAATAGCGTGTCGACTTCTTGGGGTGTCAGCACTGAAGTGGGCTCATCGAGAATCAACAGCTTTACATCCTGCAATAGGCAACGAACAATCTCGACGCGCTGCTGCTCTCCTATCGAAAGCGTATGCACATAACGATTCGGGTCGAGCTTCATACCGTAACGCTCTGACACCTCAATTATGCGCTCTTTTAGTGCGCTCATCGCACCAACTTCATGCTTCGGAAGGCTGAGTGCGATATTCTCTGCAACAGTTAAGGTCTCAAATAGAGAGAAGTGTTGGAACACCATCCCTATGCCCATCGAGCGTGCGTGAGCTGCACCTTTAACCGTAACCTGCTTGCCTTCCCAGGTCATCGTGCCCTCATCCGGCTTTACAACGCCGTAGATGATTTTCATCAAAGTACTCTTGCCAGCGCCGTTCTCACCAAGCAGAGCGTGGATCTCACCCTGCTCAACCGACAATGCTACAGATCGATTCGCGACTGTGCCCGGATAACGCTTCGTGATGCCTTTTAGTTCTATACGCTTCATTTATTTACCTGACCGTCAGGATAGTCTTTTGCTAAACTTTCATTTTGTCTCGCGCTACTAAGCAAAGCGCTTGCCAAAAACTCAGCGAAGAAAAACTTTTCTATAAAAACAATAGTATTGCCTAACCGGTCAGAAATATAACCGCATTAACCTCAAAAGCAACGAAGCAAAAAGCTATAACAGCCTTATAGCTTATAACAACCACCACAACAGAAAATTGACCAACTAGTCATAATTTGATTTGTGACAATCGAATTACAAGCCAAAATTAGGCTAAAAGAATGCAGTAAATTCATCAGCTTAATTAGTGCTAAGTCACTTTTTACAAATTTACCTTACCAATTGGTCAAGTTTTTATTATAGAATCATTCCAGCACATCAGCGGGTCGGTGCGACCAGATTATAAGCCTTGCTTATTTGCGGAATCATACATCGCGACTAAAACATAAGCGGTGGCAAATCCAGGTATTGAAAGGTTGCACCGGGCGCGAACAACGACATACTCAAGAGCAGAGGAAACGCCGTGATTACGTTTTTCTTAAATGGTCAGCAGGTCAGTGAATCAAGTATCCAGCCGGATATGACCGTGCTTCGCTACTTACGCACGCGCCAAACCCTTACTGGCACAAAAGAAGGCTGCGGCTCTGGTGACTGTGGTGCTTGCTCGGTACTTGCCGGCGAAATGGAAAACGGAGAATGGCGCTACAAAGCGATTAATTCCTGCATTACTTTTCTCGCGCAGATCGATGGCAAAAGCCTAATCACGGTCGAAGCCATAGCAAATGGCGATACACTCCACCCCGCCCAACAGGCGATGGTCGACAAGCATGGCTCGCAATGCGGCTTTTGCACACCAGGCATCGTCATGTCGCTTACCGCGCTCTTTGAGAACACTCCAACAGATAAAACCTTCACCTTGCATGAAATCTACGATGCGCTTTCAGGTAACCTTTGCCGCTGCACGGGCTACAAACCCATTATCGAAGCTGCGCAAAGCATGAAGTCTTATCCGGGCAAGATAAAAGCGGAGATTTGGTCGCCCAGTGAAGCCAGACCATCAAACACAAACGCCGTCACTCAAAGCGCAGAAGGACAGGCATGGAGTGTTCGCAGCGAAGACGAACTGAAAGCGATTTTAAAGCAGCATCCCGATGCTCGAATGGTTGCGGGCGCGACGGATCTTGCGCTCGAAGTGACCCAGATGAATCGCCGCATTGAAAAATTAGTTGCGATCAATCAGGTCACCAGCCTAAAAGCGATCAGTGAAGACGAGAAATACCTCACTATCGGTGGCGCAGCGACACTCACTGACAGCGAACAAGCCCTCCGTGCTCATTTTCCAGAATTTGCACAACTGCTTGAGCGCTTTGCAGCCCGACAGGTACGAAACAGCGGGACCATGGGCGGCAACATTGCGAACGCCTCTCCCATTGGTGACACGCCTCCTGTGCTCATCGCCCTAAATGCAGACATAGAAATAGCCAGTGCCGCGGGCAATCGATGGATCGCGCTGGATAGCTTTTATCTTGATTACAAAAAGACGCTTCTTCAAAAAGGCGAATACATTCGTGCGATTCGTATCCCCCGCCGAGAAGCCTGCGAATATTTAAAGGTATACAAGATTTCCAAACGGCTTGAAGACGACATTTCGGCCGTACTCATGGCGATCAAGCTAAAGGTACAAGGTGGAAAAATCACGGCGGTTCGCACTGGCTTTGGTGGTATGGCTGCAATACCCAAATCGGGCTCGGCCATCGAATCAGCTCTGATCAATCAACCCATGACCGTCGAGACCTTCCGCAAGGCCGGAGAAAAAGTCTCTGAAGACTTCCAACCGTTTAGCGATGTGCGTGCTAGCGCTAGCTATCGCATTCAAGTCACCCAAGGCTTGCTTGAAAAAACAGCGCTCGAAATTCTCAATCCTGACAGTATTAGCCGTGTTGAATCCGTATTGACCACGCAACTGCAAAGCAATGACGTCGTAAGCGTGCAGGAGGCAAATAATGCGTAAGCTGATTGACGTAGAAGACAACAAGCGCATACGACCAGCCAAAGGTAAAACCGGCGAGAGTATGAAGCACGAGAGCGCCATCAAGCACGTTGCAGGCAAAGCCGTGTATGTTGATGATATGCCAGAGCTTCCGGGTACCTTGCATGTTGCCGTGGGCGGAAGCCAATACGCGCATGCGTTTATTAAATCGATGAACTTAAGTGCGGTTGAAAAAGCCCCCGGGGTCGTCAAAGTCATTACTGTGAAAGACGTTCCGGGCCACACCGATATCGGGCCCGTATTTCCTGGCGATCCCGTCTTGGCTGAAAGCGAGTGCGAATACATCGGCCAGCCGATTTTTGCGGTCGCCGCCGAAACACACGAACAGGCCAAAGCCGCCATAGCATTGGCGCAAATTCAATACAAAGAGCTAGAACCGACGCTCACCGTCGACAAGGCGATGAAAGACCAGTTCTTCGTGCGCCCTACGCACCAACATAAGCGTGGTGATGCCGACAAAGCATTGAAAGAAGCACCACACACGATCTCTGGCGACCTTTACATCAAGGGACAAGAGCATTTCTATCTTGAAGGCCAGATATCAACCGTTGCCCCATCGGAAGACGGCGGCATGAACGTCTACACCTCAAGCCAACATCCAACGGAAGTGCAAAAGCTGGTTGCCGAAGTGCTTGATATCAGCATCAACAAGGTCAATGTCGAAGTCCGCCGCATGGGTGGTGGTTTTGGCGGTAAAGAGACACAAGCCGCGCCGCTCGCATGTATTGCCTCTATTTTGGCGCATCACACAGGTCGTCCGGTTAAGTACCGTATGAGCCGATATGACGACATGGTGATGACGGGTAAGCGCCACGCTTTTCAGAATAACTACACCGTCGGGGTGAACGATGACGGCGTGATTCAAGGTGCCATCATAAACGTAGCGGGTAAATGCGGTAACTCGCCAGATCTATCCGATGCGATCGTTGATCGCGCGATGTTCCACAGCGACAACGCCTATTATCTCAACAACGCAACCGTCACCGGCTATCGCTGCAAGACACACACGGTTTCTGCAACGGCGTATCGAGGTTTTGGCGGCCCTCAAGGTGTGATCACCGCCGAACTGATGATGGACGATATCGCTCGCCGCATGGGTGAAGATCCACTCACCATCCGCAAGCGCAACCTCTACGGCATCCAACATGCATCTATGCGCCTTGAAGACGGCAGCATTGATCCGCGTAACGAAACCCATTACGGCCAGACTGTTGAGCAGGAAGTGCTACCTGAGCTGATTTCACAACTGGAAGAAAGCTCCGAGTACTGGAAGCGCCGTGACGAAATCAAGGCATTCAACGCCACAAGCGCCTTCCTCAAAAAAGGTTTGGCGTTAACACCGGTTAAGTTTGGTATCTCGTTTACTGTGCAGTTCCTGAACCAGGCTGGTGCGCTCGTGCACATCTACACCGATGGCAGCATTCAGGTAAACCACGGTGGAACAGAAATGGGCCAGGGTCTCTATATCAAAGTCGCGCAGGTTGTTGCTGAAGAGTTTCAGGTAGATCTTGATACGATTATGGTCACCGCGACACGAACGGACAAAGTCTCAAACACTTCACCTACCGCGGCTTCTTCAGGGTCTGACCTGAATGGCATGGCCGCTCAGGATGCCTGTAAACGTATTAAAGCGGGCCTCGTCAAATATGCAGCCGAGCTGCACAGCACTACAGAAGATAAAATACGCTTTGAGAACAACCATGTTGTGAGCGTTGACCGATCTGGCGAAGAAATATGGACGCCTTTCCCTGAGTTTGTACAAAACGCCTACATGGCACGTGTACCACTATTCTCAAGCGGTCACTACCAAACACCGAAGATCCATTACGATCGCAACACCGGCAAGGGCCGTCCATTTTACTACTACGCAAATGGCGCATCGGTTTCTGAAGTATTAGTGGATACGCTTACCGGCGAATACAAGGTAACGCGTGTCGATATCCTGCAAGACGTTGGTCGCTCGCTCAATCCGGCAATCGACATCGGCCAGATCGAAGGTGCCTATATTCAAGGCATGGGCTGGCTAACCACCGAAGATCTGGTTTGGAGCGATAACGGCCGCCTACTCTCTAATGGCCCGGCGACTTACAAAATCCCTGCGGTGGGTGATACGCCAATCGACTTTCGAGTGAAGCTGATGGAAAAATTGCCAAACAAGGAAGAAACCATTTACCGCTCCAAAGCCGTGGGTGAGCCGCCCTTTATGCTGGGCATTTCAGCATGGTCTGCATTGCGTGATGCAGTATCCAGTATGGCGAATTATACATTCAGCCCACCAATGAATGCGCCGGCAACCCCCGAGTGCGTTCTCAACGCGGTTAACGAAACCCGCAAGCATTTAGCAAACAACGCGTAAGCGAGGCTCGAAAATGATGCGTTCACACACTTGGTTTGATGCAGTAAAACGCTGTCAGGATACTGGCAGCGCCTATGCACTGGCGACCGTTTTAGGTTGTACCGGCTCGACACCACGCGACAACAGCTCAAAGATGGTCGTGACCAACGAAAACACCTACGACACCATTGGAGGTGGCCACCTTGAATTTGTTGTCACCAACAAAGCACGTGAACTGCTTGTGGCGAACAATGAGAGCCAAGAAATTCATCACTTCCCGCTTGGCGCCTCATTAGGACAATGCTGCGGTGGCAGTGCGACGGTACTGATCGAAACCTTTGCTGCGTGTCGCTTTCATATTGGATTATTTGGTGCGGGCCACGTTGCCAAAGAGTTGGTAAAGATCCTTGGCGCACTGCCTTGCCGCGTCACCTGGATTGACCCTCGTGAAGATCTCTTCCCCGACGAATTACCCGCAAATATCACAAAGCTGGTCAGTGACGGGCCACAATACGAGATAGAACACTTGCCCGCTGGCTCCGACATTCTAATTCTCACCCACAACCACGCGCTCGATTTTGAGCTTTGTATGGCGGCCCTTGAGCACGGAAAACTCAGGCATATTGGCCTGATTGGGTCCGACACCAAGGCCGAGCGTTTTGTAAAACGCCTTGCACATCGCGGTTATAGCGAAGAGCAAATCAACAGCATCAAATCGCCTGTGGGGCTTTCTGAAATACCGGGCAAACTACCCATGGAAGTCGCCGTATCCATCGCAGGCGAGCTGATCGCTCTACAAAACAGCGACAAACACACTGAAACCCGTCGCGGCCTTGCATGGAAAGACATCAAGCAAGAACTCGGTGGCGAAATCGATAGTCAAGAACAGGGCTATCGACTCAACATAGAACAAACCAATTAACGCGCAAGAACAGAGAGAAACAACGAGCATGCTTCCACATACGCAAATGAACCGTTTCGAATTACGTTACACCGATCTTGCAGCGCGTCGCCTTGGCGGGCAAACGCTGTCTTGCAGTAACGACTTTTTCGCTGAAATGGAAAACCTGTTAAAGCCGGGCCGAGGCGTATTTATCGACGACAAGTTTACCGATCGCGGCAAGTGGATGGATGGCTGGGAATCGCGTCGTCGTCGTTTTCTTCCTGACGGTTCCTCAGACGATGGCTTAATGTACGATTGGTGCATCATCAAGTTGGGCGCACAAGGGATGATCAGAGCGATCAATGCAGACACCAACCACTTTTTAGGCAATGCTCCGCAGCATGTCTCTCTTGAAGCTGCAAACATTGTTGGCGAGCCAAACGACAACACCGAGTGGTTTGAAGTCATCCCTAAAACTGCAGTTGAGCCAGGTAGCGAAAATCTAATTGAAGCCGCAGACCAAAGCTCTGAGCAAGTTTGGACCCACGTACGTTTTAACATGTTCCCCGATGGTGGCGTTGCACGCTTGCGCATCTATGGCGATGTGGTTGTCGACCCAGCGCACTTCCTGCCAAATGAGCCTGTCGATCTTGCATACATCAAAAACGGCGCTCGCCCGTTAGTGTGTTCAGATATGTTCTTCAGTCACATGCAAAACCTTGTGATGCCAGAGCGTGGTGCCAACATGGGAGATGGCTGGGAAACCAAACGCCGCCGCACGGTTGGCGATGCCGCAATAGATCGTGACAACGACTGGTTAGTTCTTCAGCTTGCGACCAAAGGTAGCATCAACAAGATCTTGGTCGATACCTGTCATTTTAAAGGCAACTACCCGAACGGCTTCTCTCTTGAAGGCGCAGTGCTCACTGCCGAGCAAGCCGCCGACGCCGCGTTGCTTGAATTTGATGCCACTCAGGATGCCTTAACCGCAGGCCGCGAAGCGCCAAGTCCGATCAAGTGGATTGAGATTATGCCGCGTACGCCGCTGCATGCAGATCGCGAGCACACCTATACCGCAGAAGTACAAAACACCAATATGAACTTCACACACATTCGCATAAAAATGTACCCAGACGGTGGCATCAGCCGCTTGCGCTTATGGGGCTACCCAGCCTCTGCCAATACCTCAGCGCAAGACTCAGGACGTTAAGGATAAGGACAATGTCAGATTTAACCTATACGCTTGAGGAACTAAACGCGCTCAGCAAAGAAGACGCAGCGTTCGCATTCACCAATTGCTGCACCGCCTCGCGCTGGGTAGCAGGTATGGTCGAAGCGCGCCCATTTGATACGATTGATCAATGCCATCTGGCAGCTAAAACAATCTGGGACACTATGGAAGAAGCCGATTTTCTTGAGGCCTTTGAAGGCCACCCAAAAATCGGTGATGTCACTAGCCTGCGCAAGAAGTACGCCCACACCAAAAAGCTGGCGAGCGGCGAACAGTCTTCCGTTAGCGAAGCGAATGAAAGAACAATCGCGGCATTGGCTCAAGGCAACACCGATTACGAGAACAAGTTCGGCTTTATTTTTATCGTCTGCGCCACCGGTAAAAGCGCCGCGCAAATGAACGATTTACTGCAAGCGCGTCTGCCGAACGAGCGTGACACAGAATTGCAAAATGCAGCTCAGCAACAAGCGCTGATCACCGCGATTCGCATTAATAAGTTGATACGCCCACAGGCTATAAAGGGTCTGACCCCGAGGTAGTAATTGTTACGGTGCTGCACTAGAGCTTAATCCGACGCGGCAAAAGCGCGCATCAAAGGAGCGTACACGTCAGTACGTGACTGCTAGAGCACGCTTTTAACAAAGTATGAGCAAGGTCTAGCAAGCAATAAACAAGTTAATTAATTAGGAAAAAGTACCATGAGCCCGATTACCACACATGTACTGGACACCAATCTCGGCGGCCCCGCTGGGGGTATCGCAGTACAACTATTCAAGCAAGTCGACGGTGAATGGAAGCAAATCGCAGAGGGCGTCACTAACAGCGATGGGCGCATTACCGACTGGCTTGAAGGTCAGGAGCGTGAAAAAGGCATTTACCGCATTGTTTTCGATACGGACAGCTACTTCGAGAAGCAAGGAAAAACCTGCTTCTACCCCAGCGTAAACTTCGATTTCCGTATCGAAAAGCCAGAAGAACACTACCACGTACCACTTCTGGTCTCCGCTTACGGAATTTCGACTTACCGGGGCAGCTAGGCAGATGGATCGCTACACACTCACACCGAAACCGCTTACAGCCGAGGCGTTCGCGCCATTCGGTGACGTCGTTCAGTGCGATGGCAACACGCCCATGATGATCAACGACGGCAATACCGAGCGCTACCACAATCTGGTAAGCACAGAAGTAGAAAATGCAGACGACAAAATCATCATCAACATTTTCAGGGCGCAACCACGCAGCTTGCCCATGACTATCTGCATGATGGAGCGTCACCCTAAGGGCTCCCAATCCTTTCAACCTCTATCTGGCGAGGAGTACTTAGTGCTTGTTGGTGATCCGGTCGAAGATCTTAAACCGGAGAATTTACACCTGTTTCTGGCGACCAAAGATCAGGGTGTCAACTACCGAAAGAACACATGGCATCACCCTGTACTGGGCTTGCACAAAGTATGCGACTTTTTAGTTGTTGACCGCCTTGGCGAAGGATACAACTGCGAAGAGATCTACTTCGGCGATAACATCAACATCGAAATTACTCTAGAGCTTTAAAGACACAACATTATGAGCATCAAACTTTTTCGCGCTTCTGTTTTGCACTTCCTTTCAGACCCGGATATTGACGGCGAGAACGCGTACGAATTCTTTGAAGATGGCGCGCTTGTCGTGAACGACGGCCATGTTGTCGAGCTAGGCGAGGCAAGCGAACTGCTCGCCAAACATACTACAGCAGAGATCGTTGATTACACGGGTAAGCTGATTATTCCCGGCATGATCGACACACACATTCACTTCCCACAAGTCGAAGTGATTGCATCCTACGGCGAGCAGCTATTGGATTGGCTGAACAACTATACCTTCCCTGCTGAGCGCCAGTTTGAAGACAAGGAATACGCATCGAACATTGCGAACTTCTTTCTAGATGAATTGCTGAAGTGCGGCACCACAACCGCCTTGGTTTTCGGCACTGTACATAAGCAAAGCGTCGAAGCCTTCTTTGAAGCCTCAGAACAGCGCAATACACGGATGATCTGCGGCAAAGTGATGATGGATCGCAACGCGCCAGAGTATCTCACCGACACACCAGAAAGCGCATACCAAGACAGCAAAGCCTTAATCGAAGCATGGCACGAAAAAGGCCGTCAGCTGTATGCGGTCACGCCGCGTTTTGCGATCACCTCAACCGAAGCCCAGTTAGAGAAAGCCGGACAGCTTATTGCAGAACACCCAAGCGTATTTATGCAAACGCACATTAGCGAGAACCACGATGAGGTGGCGTTTGTCGACGAGCTATTTCCTGATGCGATTGATTACCTTGATGTATACGACCGCTATGGCCTGCTCGGCCCTCGCGCCGTATTTGCGCATGGCATTCACCTGTATCCGCGAGAGCATCAACGTTTGCGCGAGACCGGCTCAAGTGTCAGCTTCTGTCCGACCTCGAACCTGTTCTTAGGCAGTGGCTTACTCGATATACGCCAGCTCGAAAGAGAACAAGTGAACTACTCGGTTGCCACCGATGTCGGCGGCGGGACTAGCTTCTCGATGCTGACCACACTTGCTGAAGCCTACAAGATAAATCAACTTCAAAATCACAGCTTAAGCCCTCTCAAGAGTATGTACATGGCAACGCTAGGCAATGCCAAGTCGCTGCAACTGGATGACAAGATTGGCTCTTTTCAGGCAGGTCGTGAAGCCGACTTTGCGGTGCTTGATTATGATGCAACACCGTTGATGAGCCTGAAGCAATCCAAGTGCAAAACACTGGACGAAAAGCTGTTCGCAATGATTATTCTGGGCGATGACCGCGCAGTAAAAGCCACCTACGTCGCGGGCGAATGCGCCCACGAAAAACACTAATACACAGGCGAGGAGATTAACTGTGGAAGCGTATTTCCTGGAATGGTTGAACCTATTTTTCCGATGGTTCCATGTGATCGCGGGTGTCGCCTGGATTGGCGCCTCCTTTTATTTTGTATGGCTGGATAACAGCCTCGAAAACCCGCCGCAATGGAAAAAAGACAAAGGCATTGGTGGTGACCTTTGGGCGATCCACGGTGGCGGTTTTTACGAGGTTGCCAAATACAAACTTGGGCCAGAGGCAATGCCAGAGAACCTGCATTGGTTTAAGTGGGAAGCTTACACCACGTGGCTAACCGGCATGGTAATGCTTTGGATTATTTACTACGTTGGCGCTGAAAGCTTTCTGATCGACAACAGCAAGTTAGAGCTAACTCAATGGGAAGCCATTGGCCTGGGTATGGGCTTTATTACCGCTGGCTTTGTGGTGTACGAAATTCTTGTTAAAACGCCGCTGCGACATAAAGACGGTGCCTTTGGGCTGGTTCTTTTTGCCTTTTTAGCATTCATGGCTTGGCTGGCAGATCAGCTTTTCTCTGATCGTGGTGCGTACATCCACGTAGGTGCCTTAATCGGCTCGATCATGGCGGGTAATGTTTTCTTCGGCATCATGCCTTCGCAACGTGCGCTGGTTGAAGCGGTGCAACGCGGCGAAGCG
>NZ_LWFU01000536.1:0-3496 GCF_001635135.1 Oleiphilus sp. HI0080 | reverse complement strand
TGACGTTGCAATTGTAATACCACGCTCACGCTCTTCTGGAGCGTTGTCGATGTTCGCGAAGTCAACCTTCTCACCACCGAATACTTCAGCACATACGCGAGTAAGTGCTGCCGTTAATGTTGTTTTGCCGTGATCAACGTGCCCAATGGTTCCCACGTTAACGTGCGGCTTAACTCTTTCAAACTTTGCTTTTGCCACGGTAAATTCCCCTTAGCTCTGATTTAATGCCTATTAATGATTACTTCTGCAATGTTTGACGGCGCTTCTGAATACTTCAAAAACTCCATCGTATAAGTTGCCCGACCCTGCGTTGCAGACCGCAAATCCGTCGCATAACCAAACATTTCTGATAACGGGACCTCTGCGTTGACGACTTTTCCGCCCGGACCATCATCCATACCTGAAATCAGCCCTCTTCGGCGGTTTAAATCACCAACCACATCACCCATATTCTCTTCCGGCGTCACCACCTCTACCTTCATTGTAGGCTCAAGCAAGACAGCCCCACCTTCTTCAGAAAGCTTTTTGGTAGCCATACTACCTGCAATCTTGAACGCCATCTCATTCGAATCAACATCATGATAAGAGCCGTCATACAAGGTCGCCTTCAAGCCAAGCAAAGGATAACCAGCCAGAACACCGTTATTCATCTGCTCCTCGATACCCTTTTCGACCGCTGGAATATACTCCCTAGGAACAGTACCCCCAGCAATTTCGTTTACGAACTCCAACCCCTCTTCACCATCGGAGCGAGGCTCAAACCGAATATTTACATGCCCATACTGACCACGACCACCAGATTGCCGGATAAACTTACCCTCGATATCACAGTGATTACGAATCGCCTCGCGATAAGCCACCTGCGGCTTACCGATATTCGCCTCTACACTAAACTCGCGCTTCATGCGGTCAACAATAATATCAAGATGAAGCTCACCCATACCTGAAATAATGGTTTGCCCCGTCTCTTCATCAGTCTTAACACGAAACGAGGGATCTTCTTGCGCCAACTTACCTAGCGCAACACCCATCTTCTCCTGGTCAGCCTGAGATCGCGGCTCTACAGCAACCGAAATAACCGGCTCCGGAAATTCCATTCGTTCTAGCGTTATCTTATTCGATTGGTCGCACAAGGTTTCGCCGGTAGTAACATCTTTAAGGCCGACTGCTGCAGCGATATCACCCGCCAAAACCTCTTTAATTTCTTCCCGGTTATTAGAGTGCATCTGCACCATCCGCCCGATACGCTCACGCTTACCTTTGACAGGATTCCATACCGCGTCACCGGTCTGCAATTTACCCGAATACACACGGAAAAAAGTTAGAGTCCCGACAAAGGGATCGGTCGCAATCTTGAAGGCCAAGGCAGCAAAAGGCGCATCATCATCTGCTTCTCGAGTCGCTATCGTCTCGCCATCATCCAAAACACCCTCAATCGCTTTAACCTCAGTAGGCGATGGCAAGTACTCGACCACCGCATCCAAAACGGCTTGAACACCCTTATTTTTGAACGCCGAACCACCGAGCACCGGAACAATCTCATTTGCAAGCGTTCGCAGCCGGATACCCTCCTTTATCTGCTCCTCTGATAGCTCGACACCCTCAAGATACAAATCCATATATTCATCGTTGGCCTCGGCCGCAGCCTCAACGATGCCCTCTCTCATTTGTTGACATTCTTCAAGCAATTCTTCTGGAATATCCTGATATTCAAAGGTCATACCTTGATCAGCCTCATTCCAGATAACGGCCTTCATCTTAATAAGATCAACAACGCCTTTGAATTCATCTTCTGAACCGATGGTCATCTGCAATGGTACAGGGTTGGCGCCCAGCCGAGATTTCAACTGCTCGATAACTGACATGTAATCAGCACCCGTTCGGTCCATTTTATTTACAAATACCATTCGAGGCACATGATATTTATTGGCTTGCCGCCAGACAGTTTCTGTTTGAGGCTGCACACCAGATGAACCACACAGAACAACGACAGCACCGTCGAGAACGCGCAAAGACCGCTCTACTTCGATCGTGAAATCTACGTGCCCTGGCGTGTCGATAATATTGATTCTAAATTGATCAAACTGCTGACGCATACCCGACCAAAAGCAGGTCGTTGCGGCAGAAGTAATAGTGATACCCCGCTCTTGCTCTTGCTCCATCCAATCCATGGTCGCTGCACCATCGTGCACCTCTCCAATCTTGTGAGACAAGCCTGTATAGAACAGTACACGCTCCGTTGTGGTCGTCTTTCCCGCATCTACGTGAGCGACGATCCCAATATTTCTGTAACGGTCAATTGGCGTTTTACGGGCCACTGAAATTTCCTCGTTAATCGCAACAAGCCTGCATAAAGCAGGCTTGTTTGTGCACTAAAACAAAAGTTTGTTTTAGAAACGGTAGTGCGAGAATGCCTTGTTCGCTTCCGCCATGCGGTGAACATCTTCACGCTTCTTAACAGCTGCACCTTTACCTTCTGCAGCATCAAGAATCTCACCAGCAAGACGCAAAGCCATCGACTTTTCGCCACGCTTACGCGAATATTCAACCAACCAACGCATAGCTAGAGCCATCTGACGAGATGGACGAACTTCGACTGGAACTTGATAGGTAGCACCACCTACACGACGCGACTTAACCTCAACCATCGGCTGGATCGACTCTAACGCTTTGTCGAACAACTCCATTGGATCTTGGTTACTTTTGCCAGCAACTGTATCTAGCGCATCGTAAACAATCTTTTCTGCAACCGCTTTTTTACCACTAACCATTACATGGTTAATGAATTTAGCAAGCAACTGACTTCCAAACTTTGGATCCGGAAGGATCTCGCGCTTGGCGACAACTCTTCTTCTTGGCATGATAAGCCCTCTGTTACATCTAAGGTCTTCAGGTAATTCAGGATGAACCTGACCTTACTCTTACCCCTTATAATTTAAATTAAAACTAATCTTATCCCTTAGGACGCTTAGCACCGTACTTCGAACGACCCTGACGACGATCTGCAACGCCAGATGTATCCAAACTACCGCGAACTGTGTGATAGCGCACACCCGGAAGGTCTTTAACACGACCACCACGGATCAACACTACACTGTGCTCCTGTAGGTTGTGGCCTTCACCACCGATATAAGATGTTACTTCGTAGCCGTTTGTAAGGCGCACACGACATACTTTACGCAAAGCCGAGTTAGGCTTTTTCGGCGTAGTCGTATAAACACGAGTACAAACACCACGACGCTGCGGACAAGCCTGCAACGCGGGAACGTCACTTTTAGCGACGACACGCTTTCTAGGCTTACGCACCAACTGATTAATAGTTGCCATGTAAGCAAACTCCAATATTATCTATCAAATTCCCACCCAAAATAGGTGCTCTCAAGTCGAGGGGCGCAAGTCTAATGACGCCCCCGTACAGTGTCAAGGCGTTTGGTTTATTTTTAACCAAACGCCTTGACACTGTACGGGGGCGTCATTAGACTTGCGCCCCTCGACT
>NZ_LWFU01000535.1:0-1462 GCF_001635135.1 Oleiphilus sp. HI0080 | reverse complement strand
TTAATCTTAAGGTCTCATAATACAATGTCATTAAAGCATTTAATAAAAAATGCCCTACATAGCGTAGGAATAGATATTTCTAGGGTAAGTGAAAATAAGCCTCCGCCTGTTTTAGATGACCTCCGGGAAACGATACACAAACAAAACATTGGTCGCCCTTCTGCTCATAACACCCCTATAAACAAATGTCGCACTGTAAGCGGACTATCGTTTGGAGATTTTGGCTGGCACCCTTTCGTGGAACTCACAAAGCAACTAAAAAGAAATGAGAATACGAGCTATAGAGATTCAATCTTAAAGCAATATTATACGGCATGGACTCCAAGCAATAGTTACGACGCTTTACTAGGAACTAAAGCGCCTCTTTATTTAAAAGAATACCCGGCATATACGCTACACCACCCCCTACAAAACCTTTCCCCTGATGAAAGAGAAGCTTTTATGCGAATAAACATAAAAGATGAAAACATGTGGTCTGCAAATTCAGATATTACTGAAAATGAAGGCTATGGCCTGCAAGGCCCAGTATCCGAGCGTAAAGGGGAAATAGAGTTCAACAGAGTTCGCAAGCTTTACCTAAATATTAATCGCAATGGTTATCGGAGAAACCACAATGATGGCGATATAACTGCAATAGCAGTCCTTCATAAAGGCGAAGAAAGATTCTTAATTTCCCATGGACAACACCGTGCAGCAGTGGCGGCTGGACTAGGTTTTAGCCACGTGCCAATGAAGATAATAAGCGTTTACGATACCCAGCATGTAGAGCATTGGCCCCAAGTATTCACTAACTTTTGGTCCCCTGAGGAAACTCTAAGCTACGTAGAGCACTTGTATTCATTTAATGCGAGGGCTTGGGCAAGATCACTCAGGCTTGCTTCTAAATAGGCATATTTGAATCCGTAGCGCCCCTATTTAATCGAAAAACACCGTACCCATTAAGTAATTAAGAATCACTTTTCTTCACTTCAAAAGGTAGCAACGTATTTTTTACTTGATAACCGTTCCCCTAATACTCTCGAACGGAGGCGGGTTACTTGGTGCTTTATAATCAACCGGACCAATGTAGTGGTCAGCAATTTCAATACTATCGATATAGACATACCCACTAGCGTCATTCGTATGCTGCCAATTGCCGATAATAGACATTGCACTAATTGCCCCATATGCCACGTCAATTCGCTCAACCAAGGGTTCGCTATTATTTTCACCTACAGAAGATAAATAGAGCTTATAAATACCATCAGCAACACCATCAGCAGTCTCTCGCACAAAAGTTTCTTCCAGATAATACCAACGGCCCCGTTGGAACTGAAAACCTGGAAAAGCCCAACGACTATTTGAAGAAGGAGTCTGAACCGTTAAAGTTTCATCTCGATCGACATCTAAAACTGGTATTGCAGTCTTATTTTTAAATTTGTTGTAACCTAGCTTTAATCCAATGTTTGGCAGCACTGCGGCT
>NZ_LWFU01000534.1:0-4381 GCF_001635135.1 Oleiphilus sp. HI0080 | reverse complement strand
CCTATGGAAATGTACAAAGGATTAGAGCCATCCGGCGGCATTATTAAGTGGCCTAGCTTACAGATCACGATGCAACTTATCGTTCGCTGGGAAAAGGTACCTGAAGGCTTTGCACAAAACTCGCGTGAACTCATGGCCAGCAAATACAAGGATCAGATTCGCAAAATTGTGGATAGCGAGTTAACCATTCCAGAAAAATATTGGATAGACATCAATGATAAGACCAAAGATAACTGGAACGAGTTATTCCGTGAAAGCCGCATCGCATTGCGCGACAAAGGTGTCTATGACGGAAAAGCGCTTACCCTATTCCGCAAGGTACGCTGCAAAATTGACCCTGCGTTAGCGGAATGTACATCGAAAGATCGCGAATAGCGTTTCTAGAAATAGGCCTCTCGACAGACAAAGAGCCTCATTCGAGGCTCTTTCAAGAAAGTAGGACATTCAACGCAAGCCGTGTTTAATTAGAGAATACGCTGCCAGTAACCAACATCAATCCATTGATCAAACTTACGGCCGACTTGGCTCAAGTGTGCCACTTTCTTCATCTCGAACTTTTCATGTAAAGCGATACTACGATCGTTGGGCAGAGCAATACCCGCGAGAGCAACATGAACGTCCGACGCCTCCAGAGCTTCAAAAAGCGCTGAATATAACAGCGAACCAACCCCACGCAGAGCAATTTTCTGCTCAAGATATACGCTCACCTCAACCGAGTGGCGATATGCAGAGCGCTCGCGCCACGGAGCCGCATAAGCATAGCCAATCACTCGACCATCGATCTCAGCAACGAGCCAAGGAAGACTGTTCGCAAATACCTGTTCAAGGCGTTGCGCAATGTCTTTGCTGCTGACGCTTTCCTCTTCAAACGTGATGATCGTGTGGTCGACGTAATAGTTGTAGATCTCACTGATCGCATGCGCATCCTCTAAGGTGGCGCTGCGACAAATTAGCGATGCGGACATAACACGGCAGTCCTTTTAATACTTAAGGCTTATGGACTGTAAACAGATGGCTTTGGACGCCGCTCTCGGCAAACTCAAGTAGCACTGGCACCTCTTCACCCTCTTGCAATGCGCGAGTTAGACCAATCAACATGATGTGCTTACCTTGCGGCTTAAGTTCAACCGTTTCACCTGCCGAAAATGCGATGCTCTCAATAGGGCGCATGCTCATCATACCGTTTTCCATCGTGGTCTCATGGATTTCAGCCTTGGTCGCGATCTCAGTTTTAACTGACATCAGTCGATCTTTCGCATCACTCGTAATGTGAGCATATGCAGCGGTCATCCCTGCATTCGGCGGCATTAATCTTATCCATGCATTCTCTAACTTTGGCTGCGCCAAGGCGACGTTCGCCCCTGCCAACATCGCACAACCCAACATCACCGTTATTACTCGATTCAGCATTATCTCTCGTCCTATTTTTCCGCTTTATTATGGGGGTGCTTATCGTATCGGAGTTGCCTCGCACTATTGTCGATAGAGCATTCGCCATCATTCAACCAGCTACCCGCCTCTTCTCGAAGTATCGTCATTAACGCTTCAATATGTTCAGGCCGGTCATTCAGCGCTGGTATATATTCAAAGCGCTCACCACCAGACTCCATAAAGTACTCTTTATTTTCTCCTGCAATCTCTTCGAGCGTTTCCAAACAGTCTGCGGAAAAGCCCGGACAAATAACCTGAACTGATTTCACGCCCTGGTCAGGCAAGGCCTTCATCGTTTGATCAAGATAAGGATGCAGCCACTGAGCCTTTCCGAAACGAGATTGAAAACACGTCATATACTCGTCTTCGTTAAGGCCAAGGCGTGTCACTAACAAGCGTGTCGTAACATGGCACTGGCAGTGATAAGGATCGCCCTTCAACAAGAATTGCTGCGGTACACCATGATAGGAAAGAACCAATTTATCGGCTCGTCCATGCACTTGCCAATGCTGTTCAACGCTCTGAGCAAGCGCCTCGATGTAACCAGGATGCGTGTGATAACTGCCAATATAACGAAAATGTGGCAACCATCGGCGCTGGGTAAAATCTGCTGCTAGCGCGTCAAACACAGAGCCCGTTGTGCTCCCCGAATATTGCGGATACAGCGGCAAAACGATCATTTTCCGACAACCCTCGCTGAGCATATCATCGACGACATTGCTCACACTTGGCTCCCCATAGCGCATCGCTAGCTCGACCTGAATATGCGCCCCGTATTCAGCGCGCATCCGTTCTCGAATAGCGTGGGTCTGATCCAGCGCATGCAACATTAACGGAGAGCCTTGCTCCGTCCAAACCTCAGCATAGGCTGCCGCAGATTTCTTCGGCCTGATCCGCAGAATGATTCCATGCAGAATGATCATCCATAGCAATCGGGGGATTTCTACCACTCGCGGATCAGATAAAAACTCAGCCAGGTACGTTCTCAAAGCTTTTGCGGTAGGCGCCTCAGGCGTACCAAGATTGACTAGCAATACGCCCAGTTTGTCTGCTTGTTTGTGCGAAAAATCTTCAAAGCCTTTGTAGGCCATTATCCATCCTCTTTGCCAAATTGCTTCAGTCTGGCCCAAGCCATCCCCAAATACTCATGCCACGCGGCTTCGGTCAACTGCAGATGACGCGCCCTTGGCAACCAGTCTCTCCAGTACGTCGGACGCTGTCCGGCGGTTTCATAGTTCGCTGGAGCAGCAATGGGTTTAAGACCCTGTTGCGAGAATATCGCTATGGCCCGAGTCATATGCAGCGCCGATGTCACTAAAGCGAAAGACTTTGTTTTCAGGAGTGCTTCCCATGCTAGCGCTTCTTCTCGCGTATCTCGGGCTTCTGACGCAAGTAATATGTCTTGAGAATCAACCCCAAGTAGCTGAGCGACCTCTGCCGCAACCTCAGCATGACTTCTCGAATCGTAGCCGCCATACCCTGACAGCAACAACTTAGCACCTGGGTTCTGACGATATACTTGAATACCCGCCACCAAGCGCGAAAGCCCCGTTCGGTTCATTTGGCTTAACGTTGGAATCCGCGGATCAGTATGATGGCCAGAACCGAGCACTACCACATACGACACAGGCTGCTGCGCATATTTTGGATATTTGAATTCCAAAGGCTGGGCAATGGCATTCGCAATAGGTTGAACAGAAAGAAGGTAAAGCGCGATCAACGCAAAACACAGACAGCTCGCCGCAAGCCGTTTCGATTTTCTATAAAAAAGCCCTGCACTGAGAACAAGCAGAAACAGCACGATCGGTATTGGCATCAACAACCCACCGATCAACTTTTTTAAGCCAAATAACACAGTTAGCGAACAACTTTAAAATTCGCCATGGCATAAAGCTCGCCTTGTTCATCTCGCACTTGCACTGACCACTCTCCGGTCATGTGTTGGTCAATAAACTTACTCGAGTAACTTCCCTGATCTTTCGATGTCACCGGAATTCGGACACGCGCATAGCGCTTATCGCCTCGATGCCACTCGTGATAGAGCGTAACACCTTCGATATCCTGCAGCTGCGTGTGCAACACAACCTTGATCAAGTCTTCGCCATTCATGGGCACTTCATAACCTAAAATATTGTCTGGCTGACGCTTTGCATCTACATTGCTTGCCAACGTAGCGGCACGAATCCCGGGGTGCAAGGTTGTCACTGAAGAAACAGGTGTCATGGAGTCATTGTTACTTAACGAGGCTGCACGAGGCGCTTCCGATGGAGCGCTCTTGGTTACTTCTGCGCCTTGCGTTACTGGCGCTGATGATGCTTCTGAGATGTCATCCTGCTGACCAGCAACCACTGCGACGCGTTGTTTCTCTGGAGCACTATCAAAACCCGCGACCTCCTCAACGGAAGCGACAACCGCATTGGTTTGAGGTGCTTGTATCGAACGCACAAGTTCTTGTTCGGCGATACGGCGCTGCTCAATAACACTCACAACACGCTCGTCCGAGGCCGGACTAAACAGCGTGTGCAAACCTGCAAATGCGAGTGCAAAGACACCACCAAACATCAATGCTAAGCGCCCCCAAAGTACTTTTGTCTCTTCGTACTGGGTGTAATCCTCTTTTGGTGGCGGCAAGGGGCCAACGGGTATTTTCTTTTCACTCGGCATGTCTTTAGGCATGAGTAATCCCAATAAGTTGTATCAATCTGACGTTGTGACAGCACTGCTGGTCGGAATAAACAGTAATGATCGTTGTTATAATGTTGCAGGCCAAAGTTTACTCAATGCCGCACTCGGTCACAATCGCGCACCAGCCTGCACCAGCATTAAATCCAGCTCATGAAACTGGTTCTCTCGCGCAATACTCAATGCCGTTTCTCCGGATTGCGCGATAAAATTCACATCCGCGCCGGCTTCAAGCATGGGCTTAACGATCAGCATATTATTGTCAGCG
>NZ_LWFU01000533.1:0-12743 GCF_001635135.1 Oleiphilus sp. HI0080 | reverse complement strand
AAACGGGTGTCACATTTGAAGGTTCGATTGCGAATAGTTGGCCAAGCCGAGCACAAGCGATGTAAATGGCCGCAACAGCGATGACCTCCAGAATTCTTACATCTTTGAGCCAGCGTTGTTGCGCGAACTTCAGGCGCAGGCTTGCAGTGTTCTCGATCATCCATCCGCTCCGGCAACGTATTATTGGATTTTTGTCGTTACATTTGAGCCAAAATGCTCTTTAAGCATTGCGCTATTAGAGCATGTTTCACTCAAGCCCTGTATCGTTAGCGCTTGAGCTAGATCACTTACTTTGAGGTTTTAGAGAAAGTGCTTTCTTTATGATGCGTGGAATTCACTGACAGCGTGGCGGAGGCAGCCTATCAATCTTTGTTGTGGATTAATCGGGATAGGCACGCTGTATCTCAAGAAGTTTTGCTTCATTCTCGAACAGTAGATCAACCAACTCTGGCTGAAATTTAACGCCATTCATTTCCACAAAGAACTTTCTTACATCTTCAATATCCCAAGCGTGTTTATAGCTGCGCTTGTTGATCAGTGCATCAAATACATCTGCGAGGGCTGCAATTCTGGCAAAGATGGGGATGTTTTCGCCTGCGATGCCTTTGGGATAGCCTGAGCCATCCCAGTTTTCATGGTGACCGACGGAAACAACGGCCCCGGCGCGCAGTACTTCCAGCTCCGATGAGGCTAGAATGTCGTGCCCGATTTGGGCATGCGTTTTCATGGTTTCCCACTCCTCTGGAGTGAGTTTGCCTGGTTTGTTGAGTATGTGATCCGGAATCGCAATTTTGCCAATGTCGTGTAATGGCGCTGCTTTATACAAGATTTTAACATCATGGCGATCTAAGCCGTAGGCCTCGCCAAGAACCTTACTGGTTAAGGCCATCCTTTTAACGTGATTGCCCGTTTCTTTGGAGCGGTTCTCAACCGCATCAGTCAGAGCAAGTGAATCAAATTATGGCGACGCATCAGCGTTTGTGTCTCAGGGCATTGGCAATGCTAGGTTAAATACCGGTGTTGCTATTACGCGCCAAGGTGATCAAGACCTAGCATACAACTATACGTCACCGTACGATGGTCTTCAGTATGCAAGTGAGCGTGCCTACGATTATAAAGACGTGAGCGTGTTTTCAACGGTATCCGGAGAAATTGCTGAAAGCACCCGATACAAGTTGACGGCTTACATCGATGATTATCAGGCCGAGGGATTTCCGGGGCAGGGCACGCAATTTTTCGCGCGCTTACCAGCCAGCTTTGATTTGCAATCGGTCAGTTTAACTGAAGACAAAGATGTCACTGATCAGGACTCTCACTTCTGGCTAGGTGCGGTTGATGTCGCGCATGACATAGGCACCGCCGTTTCATTAGAAGCAAAACTTTATCATTGGAGCTCGGAGCAAGAGTGGATGTTTGATAACTCGCGTTATCCCACTTCTCTCACCACACTGAGCAACGTCACTCTGCCATGTCGAAATGCCACCAACGCCAGCCCAAACCCAATCTATTGCCCACATGAGCTGACGCAATCGAACGAAGAGCATCGCTCTGGTTTGCATGTGTACGTAAAATCGCGGGAGCGCCATTACGGAACCCAATGGGCGTTTGGCTTTGGGCGAGATCGTTTGAAGATAGAACGTACTGACTTCAAAAGGGTGGATGCCAATGGCGGCGTTTTGCTCGATCAGGAAAACCCGTATTTGGGCTCTCGAAGAACAATCGATTTTGCACTTTTTCAAGCAAAAACGGGCTTTGTAAATGACCGATTCCAACTTGTATATGGTTTGCGTGCTGATTCCTATTCTGACCTAGATACGCACTTGTCGCCTCGGCTAGGGGCTGTCTATCACGTGAGCGAGCGTTATACGACCAAACTCTTGTACGGTCATGCCTACCGTGCGCCTACGGCAATTGAAAGGCTAGGCTCTGTTCAAGGGATTGACGCAAACTCCGAGATTGAGCCGGAGATCATTGATACCTTGGAGTGGGTCAATGCTTTTTATGGGCAAACCTATTCTTTGGAGGCGACCCTCTTTGCCAACCAATGGAAAGACGGAATTGTGCTTGTGCCAACGACGCCGCCGCTCAATCAATATGTCAATACTGGGCGCAATGAATCTTATGGCGTTGAATTTGTCGCGCGACGCCAAATTGATCAGCTTAGGCTCGAAGGCGTGGCGAGCTTTGTGGATAGTACCAACAAAGAAGCAGATACCGACTATGTGGCGTTTCCTTCATGGATATTAAATTTGGAAGGCGGATATCGCTTTGTGGATGCGGATCTGGAGCTGATTTTAAAGCAACGTATCATGCTCGACTACGCAGAGGGCGATTACTTGGGTGCCGCAAAGCCTGACAGTGCAGACGATTACTATCGAACAGATTTGAGTTTGGTTAAAGGGCTTGATTTCTTTGGCATGAGTGGAGATCACTCTGCGTTTTTGCAGGTCTACAATCTATTTGATCAGGACAATGTTATTCCGTCTCTATATAACTCGGAAGGAGGCTTGTCGGATCGGGGCATCGGCCTTGATGTTGGGTTGAGCTTCGAGTGGTGAAGCGAGTCAAATAATCGGTCGAAATATCATTGCGGGCATGCTTTTTTCTACAGGTCGGTTGATGTAGTCTTACCTCCAAAGGACAAAAGAGACAGGGAAATCCGTACCTAGGCCTGTTTGTCTTTCGCGCAAATCCCAAGGATAAGGAATTACCGCAATGCCGCTTCAATGCTTATTCAAAAGAGCATGCATCCTCTTTGTTGTCAGCCTTTCTTCCGGGTGTGCGGTTACTTCTGTTTTTAATCCCTACCCCAGTCAGGCACAAGAGTATCGAGCGGCAATTAGCGGCAGTGCGAATACCGAGACCGTATTGAAAAGTTTAGACAGTGATCGGACGAGCGCCGATGCCATGCTATATATGATGGAGCGTGGCAGGGTGGCGCAGGTTGCCGGTAAGTTCGAACAAAGTCAGGCAGACTACCAGCAAGTTATTGATGCATTTGAGGCACAGGATCTTGCTGCCACGATTCAAGTATCAAATGCGGGCGCTCAGAGCGCTTCCTTACTCACCAATGACAATGCTATTCCTTATAAAGGCGCAGGTTACGAACGTATATTTGTGCATCACCAACAAGCGCTTAATTATTGGGCGAAGGGAGATCTAGAGGGCGCGGCGGTAGAGTTTCGTAAAGTGGCGCTTGAGCAGCGAGTGCTTGAGCAGCGACATGAGAGCGAGATCGCTGAAGCGCAAGAGAAGGCAAGGGAAAACGCAATAGACATCGACGAAGTGACCCGCCAGTTCCCAGGGCTGGATGAGGTCGCCGGTCAGGTGAAAAGCTCATTTCAAAATCCTTATACTTATTATCACTCGGCAGCGTTTTGGGAGGCGACAGGCGAACTTAACGATGCTCTCGTCGATTATAAAAAAGCGCTTGAGATTAATCCGGGCTCTGAGCTCTTAATCAGCGACGTGGCGCGTGTTTCCAGAAAACAGGGTACCAAGGTTGAAGGCATTGACGGTAACGCGCCTAACAAAGACGAAGGCACAGTGGTTCTGTTGTATGAAGATGGTTTTATCCCAGAGAAAATAGAGACACGATTTAGTTTTCCAAACTTTTCCGATGGCGGTTTGATTACCGTAGCCTTCCCTTATTATGACCCATCGAAGTGGCCAAAAAGCGCGACTCTGAGCGTCTCGGATGATCTGTTCAATGACTTCGGAGAAACTGATCAACTCGTCCAATTTGGTGCGCTTGCCGTAAAAGACCTAAAAGAACGGATGCCTGCGTTAATCACCCGTCAGGTACTGAGGGGAATCGCGAAAAACGAGCTGCAAGCGCAGTCTGGCCAGCAAATGGGATCTGCCGCGCAGTTTATTGCCAATGTTTATAACATTGTATCTGAGAGCGCCGATAGACGAAGTTGGTTGACGATTCCCAATACGGGTCAAGCATTGAGAATAAATTTGAAAGAGGGTAGCCGGGAGCTCACATTGAGAGCGCCGAATACCATGGAGAAGCTAGCATTAGAGGTAAAGGCTGGCAGAACCGTCTTCGTGAGGGTGCTACACGTAGATAGTCGTTTGATTACACAAGTGTTCCCGCTTTAGGCGAGCAGAATTGAAAAAGGAGAAACTGATGAAAAAACATCCTATTTTGGCAGGTGCTTTGATGGGGGTGGTGGTCGTCGGCGTAGCCACATTGGGGGGCTGTGCCGTCTATGAGACTGCGACGGTGTCTTCTGAACCAGATGGATCTGTAAAGCAGCGTATTGTGTCGAATAGCGGTTTTCTGTCTGCGAACCTCGTAATTGAAGACACGAAGATGGGGCAGGCAGGCAACTTGCTGCGCGTGCAAGCAACGATCAAGAACCAGTCTAGTGGCGACATTAATTTTCAATACAAGTTTAAGTGGCTCGACAAAGATGACTTTGAAGTCGCGATTGATGGCAGACCTTGGCAGCCTTTAACGATTACCGGGTACGAGAGCAAGTCCGTTCAAGCTGTCGCACCCAACCCGACAGCGACCAGTTTTCAAATACTGGTTCAAGATTAATACGCATTAGGAACTCAGAAAGAAGGAAAGCATGATGAATAAAGTAAAAGTTTTAGGCGTAATTGCACTATGCATGTTCGTTAGCGCTTGTGCGAATAAAGTGTCATATGGCGATGCGACAGCCGTTGAAACGACCAACACGGATTTCGGCTCCACAGACTTGCAGTCTATTGCGGCCAAAATGGTAGATGACGTACTGTCATTTCCACCTATCGTGCAGATGACTGCGGATCGCCGCCCCGTAGTTTTTGTAGATCGCATTAAAAACAAGACGACGGAGCATATTGATACGGAGTCGATTACGGACTCGATTCAAACCAAACTCCTGCAATCGGGTAAATTCCGTTTCGTAGATATGACTGCGGTTAAGCAAATACAGGAACAATTGGACTTTCAAATGGACAGCGGTATGGTTGACCCAAGTAAAGCGGTTTCCTTTGGTAAGCAAACGGGTGCCGAGTTTATGCTGTATGGCAACTTGGCGAGCATTGTGAAACGTGATGATGATACCAAAGACGTTTACTACAAGTTCACGATGAAAATGGTCAACCTTGAAACTGGCATCATGGAATGGGCTGGTGAAAAAGAGATCCGTAAAACGGGCAGTAAGTCATTCTTGGCACTCTAGGCTAGGGCTGCATTAAGTTTGGGAAATCGCTGAAAAATGGCTGGAGATGAACTCTGGCCATTTTTTTTGGATAAAAATGGAGGTTCGGATGAAAACAGTCTTACTGGCGGTGCTTTGTTTTTCTTTTTTTGTATCAAGCGCTTCTGCCGCGTCGAGTGAGCAGACGGCAACGGGAGTAGCGAAAGACTATGATCAAGCACTCAGTGCTGCATTGTTCAATGCTGTACAGCAAGCCAATGGTGCAAAGCTTAGCAAGGTAGCGTCGATAAAAGCAGAGCTTGATCAGGTTGTTACAGAGTCGACTTCAGGGTCAGGGACAGAGACTTCTACAAAGCTCAATCTTGGTGTTCAGGATCGGATCGTCACCAGCGGCACTAAATATCTTGAATCATACCAGGTAAGCTCGGTGAAGCCGCCTGCTATAGAAGGCGATAATTGGCAGGTGACGGTGAAAGCAATGATTCCGGAGTACGAATCGCTGATTGATGATGCCGGTCGTCCTTCTATTGCTGTCATGCCGTTTCGTTTTTCACACCCTACCTTCGCTGTTCATAATGGTCAGGCGGCAAGCAATAGTTTTCAACTATCGAACCGAATGAAAGACAAGCTTGTGAGTTCGCTAACGCAAACACAATACTTCGTTGTTGTTCAGCGTGCAGACACGAGCTCTTTGAGCAAGGAGTTTTTAAGCGAAGCGGCACTATTAAGCTCTGATGCTGTTTCGGCAGAAGAGGCGAGCCGATTTGGTCGGGTCGTTGGTGCGGATTATATGATGACAGGGCGCATTCATGAATTACGCAGTGAAACAGAAGTAACGGCGTTTTACGGTATGAAGAAAGAGCGTACGGAGGATCAAATCGATATCTCTTTCCAGGTTGTCGAGGTCGCGACGCAGAAAGTCTTATGGGCAGATACAATTACCACAGACTTTGATCGACCAGAGGATGCCGGCGTTAGTGTCACGTTGGACTATGTGGCGAAGTTGGTCACTGACAGCACAATGACACACCTTGATCCGACGTATGTTTCTAAAAGCAATATTGGTGAGCAAGAAGATAAAAAAACAAATGCTCCGGACAAGGGGCGTACCCACTTGAGTGATACCCCAGGCTCGAGCGACGCGCCGATTAAATGGAATTAGGCAAAAAACGGGTGTTGACCAAGGCCGTTTAAAGCCTAGCTTTTGAGGAACGCGATCGTTCCATCGGCCTCTGGATCTTCCATATCATGGAAACATACCACCCGGTTTCGGCCTGAATCTTTGGCTTCGTAAAGCGCAGTATCCGCTTGGGAAACCAGTTGGTCGCCGCTCTGTGTATTTCTAGCACGTAATGACGATACGCCAAAACTTGCCGTAACCG
The DNA here is from genome assembly GCF_001635135.1 of Oleiphilus sp. HI0080. Lineage (NCBI taxonomy): Bacteria > Pseudomonadati > Pseudomonadota > Gammaproteobacteria > Oceanospirillales > Oleiphilaceae > Oleiphilus > Oleiphilus sp. HI0080. The sequence goes on along the minus strand of NZ_LWFU01000533.1, from coordinate 6,202 downwards.
GAATCGCCCTGCCGGCAAATTCGAGATTGAGGTTCTCGATACTGTCGCGTAAATCTTCAGCAATCTGCTTCGCTTGATTTACCGTTGTTTCACTTAACAAGATGATAAATTCTTCGCCGCCGTAACGCGCAGCTAAATCTCCAGAACGGGTGATTCGCTCCATAAAAATCTTGGCGACCTTTTGTAGGCACGCATCGCCCGCTTGGTGACCATGTTGGTCATTAATGCGCTTGAAGTGGTCGATATCGCAGAGAATAATTGAAAGCTGACGCTTGTGTCGGCTTGAACGTCTAAATTCGGTATCGAATGCGGTTTCAAAATGTCGACGATTAGCGAGTTTGGTTAGCGCGTCTGTGGTCGACATGATCTCAAGTTTTTTGTTGACGCTTTCCAGCTCTGTCATCGCTGTTTGCAAATTCAAGGTTCGCTCGGCTACTTTTTGTTCAAGTTTTAGGTTGGCTTCTGCTTTGGCGGTGAGCAACTCATCCTGCGTTTGACGGGCAAAGCGTTCGTGCTCAAGAGAAGACTCCTGAGCCCGAATGCGCATTTCTTTTTCTCGATTAAAACGAGAGGCGAGCGCGAAAGAGAGTAACGAGACTTGAATCAGAATACCGATTTGTCCGGCGTTGTTGGTCCAGAAGTTTGAGGGCAAGAAGCCAAATTTAGTCGCAATCAAAATCGCCACCCCACTAAACGCTGATGTCCATGCTAGGCAGAAGTATTTAGCGAGGCTGTTGCCGCGATAGAGGCTCCAGTAGCCGATGGTTAACGCCGAAAAGCAAGTCACCATACCCATCGCGCTATTCACTCGTACGGTAATGTTGTAAGGGACGATGAACGTCAACGCGAGAAGAACAGCACTCAGTCCAGCGATATAATAAACGAGCTTGTAAATCTTACGGCTGTGCTTTGCCAAATCCAGAGCGCTCATCAGGAAGACAAAGCCAAAAAAGTTGGCTGAGGCAATAAAGACAGATATCGCGTAACTGTTCCAGAGCAGCTGATTCGGCCAGAGATATGCAAACCCATAGCCGGTCAAACTCGCTTGAAACATCAAATAGCTCAAGGCAAATGCCGTGTAATACAAATAGGTCCTGTCTTTCAGCAGGAACAGAAGCGAAAAGTTGTAGATGACCATGATACTAAGCACACCAAACCAAATGCCCTGCATTAAACGTTCGTTGCCATCTGCAATCAGAAAACCCTCTGGTTCCCAGACAAATAGTGTTGCTTCAACCGAGCCCGCAGTTTCAACCCGCAATAAAAACTCGTTCTGACCGGGATTCAATTTAAAGGGAAGGATGAACTTTTGGTGTGCAATAGGTCGCTCTGAAAACGGCCGCTCGTCGCCAACATGATGTTTTTGGAGAACTCGCCGCTCCTCAAACTGGTAAAGTTTAATGCTGTCTAAAAATGCGATCGGGAGTTCAATGAGAATGTCTTGATTGTTGGGCTGTTTATTCTCTAGATTGAAACGAAACCAGTAGGCCGATTGGGTAAATCCAAAGTTAGGAGAAGCATTCTCGATGACATGCCATTCCGCGACAGGCGTATCTAACACCTGCTCGAAGGTAAGCGTATGCTCTGAATCTTCTAGATAGAGCATTTGGGTTCCGATTTTGATTGGGAGAGCTTCATCCACGGAATAGCTTACGCTAGGCACATTTTGCTCCCCCACCGAATGGGCGAGCGGGCTCAAGCAAGCCAAAACAATTGCGAGGCAAGCAAGAGTCAGTGTTTGCATGCATATTCCATTGCATGATGATTTAGTGCGAATGCTATAAAGCAAAGAGTCTATATTCCATTAAGCTATCTATTGTTTGAGTATAGATAATTGCTGCGAAAACCATAGTTGCGAAGTGTAACGACTGTGTGAGAGTTTGTGACAAGAAGGTCTTGTCACGCGCTTTTGACCGTTTTTCACGAGATTTCTCCATGCCCTCGGAGAATTTTCGGGGCATTTAGATAGTTCTCGTTTGCACACATGCTTTAGCGAACCGTTTCTAAGTCGAGTCACTGTTGCATTGGTAGTCTCGGATGCAGCGATATGTTTGGGTCGAACATACGGTTCCACAGCAGAGGCACTCTCGAAAGATCTCGTGCTTCTTCAACACGAGATGCCAATACCGGGAGTACTTGATTGCTTTCAAGGCTCTGCTTCTCGCCGACGGCAAAGTTAAAAACATAACTACCTTCAAGTCCCATGCGTAAGTCGGTCATAACGATTTTATTGTCGCGAATCGCAACGCGATAAAAACCTTTGGTGAACCATTGAAGGCGTTGCACATTCCACTGGTCGCCGATGCTCGAGAGCAGATCCTCACCCTTTGGGTAGCGCCGAAACTCTACGGATTGAGCGTCTTCCCAAACTGCGACATGTGCCACGAAGTATTCGTTATCACTTAAAGCGACAATGCGCCAGATTAAGGTATTGAATGGCATCGGTGTCGTAAGCACTGCATAGACATTGAGATTCTGCTCTACCAACGACTTGGCAATGGTCTCTTTCATTGTCGCTTTAGCGACCAGTGACCAAGAAAGATAGGTCGAGCTGATTAGGAGTGCGGCCACAGAGACAGATCTCGCCCTTGGGCTTTGCCAACCCAAATATGCCGCAATGCCTAATCCGGTTAATAGAGGGAGGGTGTAAGCCGGATCAATAATAAAAACGCTAGAAAGCCCAAAAGGGTATTCGCTGAGGGGCCAGAGCAGCTGCGTTCCATATACCGTAAACGTATCGAGTAACGAGTGCGTCCAGAGAATAGCAAGAATTGTTAGCGCCCAGCGTGTTTTATAAGGTCGAGTCGATGGGTGCAGTTTGAGTGCGAGCCACGTTAATAAGGGAACGAGAAATAGTTGGACTATAAGGCTATGACTAAAGCTTCGGTGGTAGGTAAAGTCTTCGACAACGCCACCAAATGAGATAAATACGTCAAGATCGGGCAAAGTGCCGATTGCTGCGCCCCAAATAGGCGCGAGCTTGCCGATCTTGCGTCCCAACATCGTGTGGCCAACTGCGGCACCCAGTGCCACCTGCGTTAAAGAATCCATATTATTGTTGTATGCCTCATATCTAAGCTTGCCTTGCGCTCTCTTGCGATTGTCTGATTTTTCGCCTGTGTAAGATAGGCCGCGCCCAATTACTTTAGACTACGCAGCATCATCGTTTTAAGACCTATCTTAGGTGTACTTGGTTCCTCGCCTTTTTTGGAATAGGTTTCATCCAGTGCCGGACTCGTTTACTCTGGGTCATGATGCTTCATTAGGTTATGCGCGTCGCTAATCTATCTTACATGAGAACCTGAATGTCTGTTCCTACCCCGCTCAACACAGAGCAAAAACCAGCGCGTTCTTTCAGTGTGCTATTAAAACTTTGGGCTTTTATGCGCCCTTACAAACTGACCCTGATTTTTGCCGGTATTGCTTTGGTATTTACAGCCGGTGTCACTCTCTCAATTGGGCAAGGCGTTCGCGTGTTAGTGGATGATGGTTTAGTCGCGAGTTCTCCTCAAGCACTCACACGAACCGCTCAGGTTGTTTTGCTTTTGTCCCTCTTTATGGCGCTTGGTACGTATGCCCGCTTCTATCTTGTGTCATGGCTCGGAGAGCGCGTGACTGCTGACTTACGCTCTGCCGTGTTCTCTCATTTGGTTGGCATGCACCCCAGCTATTTTGAACTCAACAAAAGTGGCGAGATTATGTCCCGACTCACTACAGATACGAGTTTGCTACAAAATATCATTGGCTCGTCATTTTCTATGGCTTTGCGCAGCGCACTCACCTTTGTGGGATCTCTGATTTTATTGCTCTATACCAACCTCAAGTTGAGTGCGATGGTGCTTATGGGGGTACCGCTCGTTCTGTTGCCCATTGTCTTATATGGTCGTCGTGTTCGGCGACTGTCCAAAGCGAGCCAAGACTCCATTGCCGATGTCGGCTCTTATGCCGGAGAGATTATTCGTAACATCAAAACGGTACAAGCCTTTACCCAGGAGGATCACGAACGTACCGCTTTTGACCGAGAGGTAGAGACGGCATTTGATGTTGCCAAGCGGCGTATCAAGCAACGTGCTTTGTTGATTGCGGCGGTTATTCTTCTTGTATTTGTTGCGATCACTTCGCTTATCTGGGTGGGTGGCAGCGATATGCTGGCTGGTGAGATAAGTGGTGGTGAGCTAGCGGCGTTTATCTTTTATGCCGTAATGATGGCGGGTTCTGTGGCGACCATTTCTGAGGTCTATGGTGAGTTGCAGCGCGCAGTGGGTGCGACTGAGCGTTTGCTTGAGTTGCTCGCTGTTGAAGCAGAGATTCCGTATCGCGCTGAAAACGGAGAACCCAAGGCGGATCGAGTGAGCAGCGAAGCGATTGCTTTACATGATGTCTCGTTTTGTTATCCCTCACGCCCGCAGGTTAAAGCATTGGATACTATATCGCTGACGATTAGGGAAGGTGAGCGTATTGCCTTGGTTGGTCCATCCGGGGCAGGGAAATCAACGGTGTTTGAATTGCTTCAGCGGTTTTATGATCCTGCACAAGGGTGTATTGAGGTATTTGGAAATGACACTCGTCAGCTTTCGACGATGATCTTGCGTCAACATCTGGCTATTGTTCCTCAGAACCCCGTCATGTTTTCTGCAGATGTTGCGTATAACATTGCCTATGGTTCCAATCATGCTACGCAGGAGCAGGTAGTGTTAGCTGCAAAAGCGGCGCATGCGCATGACTTTATTGAGGCTCTTCCGCACGGTTACCAAAGTGATTTGGGTGAGCAGGGAGTGCGGTTGTCTGGTGGCCAAAAGCAACGGCTTGCGATTGCCCGTGCCATTTTGAAAGACCCTAAAATACTCCTGTTGGACGAAGCGACGAGTGCACTCGATTCAGAGAGTGAATATCACGTGCAACAAGCGCTGGAAACACTGACAAAAAACCGTACAACGCTGATTATCGCGCACCGTTTATCCACAATTAAGCATGTTGACCGTATTATTGTGTTTGATCATGGACGGATTGTCGCCCAGGGGACGCACGAAGAACTGACGAAAGTCTCTCCGCTTTACAAGCGACTTGCCGAGCTACAGTTTGGAGAGCCCATTTAGCGTATTCGGTCTTAGAGCAGGGCTTGTCGAAGGGGCTAAGTCTTTTAACCCGGAGCGACTATCGCGATGATTAGTAATCTAGCGATCTTTGGTAGCGCCAAGTATCGCCTGCATTAATTCTCGGGCGTCGAACTTGGTTAGCGCTTCATCCGCGCCCACTTGTTTTGCGTAAGAGACACTCATTTCACTATTTAGTGAGGTATGAAGAATAATGTAGGGTTGTGTTAGTTTTGAATCATCACGAATACTGAAGGTAAGCTCGTAACCGTCTAATCCTGGCATCTCGATGTCGCTCACCAAAACATCAATCGGTTTACCTTCGCGATCAAATGCGAGCAGTATGTCGAGGGCTTCTTGACCGTTGCTGGTCATCGAGTAGGTTGCGCTAGCCGCATCGAGTGCATCAGCTAACTGGCGCCTAGCCACTTTTGAATCATCGACCAATAGAATATTTAGGCGTTTGATTGCCTCACGATCGACATCCGTAAGGCGCACTTGAGTCGAGTCGATCGACTCTGGGAAAACCCTCGATAGCAATAGCTCTACATCCATCAGCTGGATGATGGTTCCATCTTCCTCGCGCAGTAAGCCTGTTACAAATGCGGATTGACCAAGCGATTTTGGAGGTGCAGTTACCTCTTTCCATTCCGCTTCTATGATCTTGCTGACGCTATGCACGGCCAAGCCAATTTCCATGCGTTGAAGATCCGCGATGATGATCGAGGATGCTTGGAGCTGGTCTTTGCTTGTTGGTGCGTAACCCACAGCGGCTCCAGTATCAATGACGGGCACAACAGAGCCACGAAAGCTCATTGTTCCAACAACGCTTGGATGGCTGTTAGGTAACTTACTGAGTGGCTGAAAGGGGATGATTTCACGAATCTTTAGCGTACCCAGGCCGAATAGCCTTTGGTCGTTCAAATGGAACAACAACAGTTTTTGGGGGTGTTTCTGAGCTTGAGCCATATGGGTCGCAATTGTTCAGAGTTTATTTCATTCGGCAGTAAGCATATCGGCCAAGATCACAATAACATAACGTTTTTCGAAACGCTGTACTTGGAGAATTCTGGTACGCAGTTCGAACAATCCGTGTCGGCGAGCCTTTA
>NZ_LWFU01000532.1:0-8259 GCF_001635135.1 Oleiphilus sp. HI0080 | reverse complement strand
CTTCGACTTAACGATGGAATAAGTATCTCGGTCAACAATGTAGTATTCAATCCCTAAGGACTCGAGATACTCAGGCAATATATGCTCCGGAAAACCAGGCTGTTTCTGATCTAAGTTGACTGCCACAAGTTCAAAGTTAATAGGTGCGCTTTTTTGCAGACTCATGAGGATGGAAAGCATGGTATAGCTGTCTTTACCGCCCGAGAGACAAACCATAATACGGTCACCAGCTTCAATCATATTGAAGTCCGCAATCGCCTTGCCCATGCCCCCGCGCAAGCGCTTTTGAAGCTTATTGAACTCGTATTTCTCTGAACCAACTAAGGACTTCATCGCCCCTCCCAAAACATACCCAAACGAGACCGACTTTCAATCAATCCCATGCTGGCGGCGATTATAACGAAAACCGCTGTCGTCACCTAAAAAACCAGTGTGTTTGCAACAAAAAATAACAGGTCTTGGACTGGCCGCTCAATCATAGCCGAAAACAGCAACTATACTTCCCGCAAGCCGAGGGAGAGCACTATGTCTAATGAGCTCATAAACGCCGAACGTCCGCAACGCAATGCGATTACCCGACTACTCGATACCGTTGAGTGGCTAGGGAACCTATTGCCCCACCCAGTCATCCTGTTTGCCATTTTGTGCGCTCTAGTCATCGTGGGGAGCGGTATCGCCGGTTACTTTGAACTTTCAGTCGTCGACCCGAGGCCGGAAGGAAGTAAAGGCAGAGCAGATAACGGCTTGATTGAGGTTGTCAGCCTGCTCAATGTCGCCGGATTACAGCAAGTACTGAGTGAACTGGTGAGAAATTTCACCGGGTTCACACCTCTAGGTACCGTACTCGTCGCGCTTTTGGGAGTAGGAATTGCAGAGCGATCAGGAGTAATCTCGGCTGCAATGCGAAGCCTTGTAATGGGAGCCCCGAAAAAGCTTGTCACTTTCATGGTTGTGCTGGCGGGCATCGTTTCCAATACCGCAGCTGAACTTGGATATGTGGTGTTGATCCCGCTTTCAGCCATGATATTCCTATCACTCGGCAGACACCCATTAGCGGGCCTTGCAGCTGCATTTGCAGGCGTATCTGGCGGCTATAGTGCAAACCTGTTAATCGGCACTGTCGACCCTTTACTTTCGGGTATATCCGAGCAGGCGGCGCAACTCATATCACCTGATTATCAAGTAGGCGCGGAGGCAAACTGGTATTTTATGATCGGATCTACCTTCGTGATATCTACTCTCGGTATGCTAATCACTGAATATATTGTCGAGCCAAAGTTAGGTAAATACAATCCGGACGAGGCGCCTGCTGACTCAATGGAAGAGTTGACGCTAGAAATGGACAGTCATGCCGTCACCGATATTGAAAGAAAGGGTTTACGCACTGTCGGCATATACACGCTTATATTCTCGGGCCTGCTTGCCGCGACGATCGTCCCTGAGAATGGCATATTACGACACCCCGATACAGGACTCGTTGCAGGGTCTCCTTTCTTGAAGTCCATCGTCGCGTTTATCTTCATCTACTTTTCGCTAGCGGGGATTATCTACGGCAAAGTCGTTAAAACAATCACAAGCTCTAACGATGTCGTTCATGCGATGAATCACGCCATGACGACAATGGGGGCTTATATTGTCTTGGTATTTTTTGCTGCGCAATTTGTCGCTTTCTTTAAGTGGACCAACCTTGGAGCAGTGCTCGCTGTCGTGGGTGCAACAGGTCTGGAAAGCCTCGGCTTAACCGGCCCTGAGCTATTCTTCCTTTTCATCGGAGTATGCGGCGTCATTAATCTATCCTTGGGGTCTGCATCTGCGCAATGGGCCGTCACTGCGCCAATCTTTATTCCTATGCTGATGCTTGTTGGGTACTCGCCAGAAGTCATTCAGGCAGCCTACCGAATAGGGGATTCATCAACAAATATCATCACACCGATGATGAGCTATTTTGGGCTTATTCTAGCGGTGGCCGAAAAATATCGTCGCGACATGGGGATAGGCACCTTGATCTCGATGATGCTGCCCTATTCCTTTATCTTCCTCACCTGCTGGAGCATTTTCTTTTACTTGTGGGTGTTTGTTCTCGGCCTTCCCGTTGGACCAAATACACCGACGCACTACACAATGTAAATGCACACAGCAGTAGTTAGCGTGATCTAGTCTATGCTGAGAGATATGGAAACCTTTCAGCATATTACAAGCTATCTTGGACAGGCCTTCGAAGAGCAACCTGTTTGGCGTGAACATGCGCTCATACGGAAAATGCAACGAGATGGCATCGAGCCCATCGCTTCACTATCCTTATCCAACATGCTGTCGCTTTTTAAAGTGCATTTCCTGGTCCGACATGGGCTCTACCAACTGAGAGCAAAGTGGCGAAGCACACAACGTGCAGATTTGATCATAGGAACGATAGAGATCGTCTCTATCCCCTATCCCAGCGCTACGAAAAGCGATGGGGCAACCAACTCGGAAATCCGCGAAACTGACTTGCTCGAGCACTACTACAAAGACCTGAGCAACTATGAAACTATGACCGAAGCTGAAGTCGAGCTACTGCTTAACGGTTTCTGGCAGCGCCTTCAGAGCCCTGAAGACGCCAGCGAGGCATTGAAGACCTTAGGCCTCGAAGAAGGGGCTAGCTATCAAGAGATAAAATCTGCTTTTCGCAAACATGCTCAACAATCGCATCCCGATAAAGGAGGCGATGGCGATGTATTTAATTCCATTACCAAGGCCAGAGATACTCTGCTTGCGCAAGCCGCTAAAAAATAAACAGCTCTAATGCATTTACGTTTTAGAAGTCTTGAACACCTAAAAAAGGCTTACAGGTTGAGAGGTTCCTGCTCTGTCTTATACAACCTAAAGCCGCGCCGCTCATAGTTTTTCAAGGCAACAGGGTGGTCAAGGTTGCATGTATGCACCCAAACTCTAGACACGCCTTCCCAAGACCAGGCTTTCGTAATCGCGTCTTCCAATAAGGGACGCCCAAAGCCCTGACCAATAAATTCTGGGCTCAATCCAAAGTAGAGAATCTCTACATCTCCACGCTCTCTGCGTAATTCGAAATAACCGGCAATAATGCCATCACTGTATGCCACCCAGGTCCGAAGGTCTGGGGATGACACTAGCGCATGCCACTGAGAGGTATCCCAAGCGAGCCTATCAGTCCAATCCCATTGCTTACCCACCAGCGTATATAAAAATCGATTAAACTCCGGCTGGATACCCGTACATTCAATCAAGCAATATGCAGGCATGGTCGACGTGCGTGGCTCAAAAACGGGAGCGTCAAGCATCTCGAGATAGTAGGTAATCAAGTTCTCCATATTACGCGATGCTTTCCACGATGCTTTCCAGAGCTACCAGAGGCTTATCCGCTTTTGTAATGGGTCGCCCTATCACGAGGTAATCAGATCCAGCCTGCAATGCCTCAGCCGGCGTCATAACTCGGCGCTGATCGCCCAGCTCAGCACTGGCCGGACGAATCCCAGGCGTAACCAATTTGAACTCACGTCCCAGCTCCTGCTTTAACTGTGTTACTTCATGAGAAGAGCAGACAACACCATCAAGCCCACAGTCTTTGGTAAGACGAGCTAGACGCATCACGTGCCCCATTGGCTCATCATCAATACCTACGCCAACGAGATCCGATCGCTCCATGCTCGTTAACACCGTGACGCCGATAAGCATGGGAGCCTGCTTATATTGACTCAGTTTGTCAGCACAAGCCTGCATCATACGCTGGCCACCCGTTGCATGAACATTCACCATCCAAACCCCCATATCTGCGGCAACACCAACCGCTTGCGCTGTTGTATTGGGAATGTCGTGAAACTTAAGATCTAAAAATACGTCAAAGCCGAGCTTATGAAGCTCTTCAAGAATGACGGGGCCGCAGCGCGTGTACAACTCTTTTCCGACCTTAACGCGACACAGTGAAGGATTTAGTTGTCGAGCTAGGGAGATCGCGGCGTCCGCCGACGGAAAATCTAGCGCAACAACAATAGGAGAAGTTACTTGATTCATAATATAAAGCTTTAAGTTATGTCACTAATTAGCGACGACAGGTTTAATAGATTCCCAATGAAAACAACTCGGGCATTGCCAATGAAAGCCGCCGTTAAAACCACAATCAGAACACTGATAACCAATCAACTGGCCTTCTGCAGTCGACATTGCTTTGGTCAACCGTTCCACTGGTGCCTCTGTATAGTTTGGCGCCACGAACCTCGCAGCATAAAAGGAGAGAACCCTAGAACGCGGCTCGATATCAATATCCGCCTCTACCAAAGCGCGCGCCTCGCCTTTTTTCCCCGCCTCAATTAATTCCTTGGCCAACGCGAGAAGTATCCTATCATTTCGATGCTTTAAGTATATCCGTTTAAGGAAGTCACGCATCTTTGGTTTAGTGCTAGTTGCATCGGAACATACCACCAAAAGATCAACAGCTAGAGGAGAAAAGTCTGGATGTTCTTCAACTAACGACCTCAAATACCCAATCGCTTGAACAAACCCGTGCTCAGCAGACTTTAACTGAGCCAAAAGCAGCAAAGCTCGGGGGTTCTTAGGGTCGACTTTGGAAGCATAATCTAGGTGATGACGCGCTAAGTTATGACGGCCGGACTCTAGCTGAGACACCGCAATCTCACAATGATAATGCCCCATTCGCTTCGCTAGATCAGGATCACGTTTGCAATCCCATTTCGATATCAACTCAATTGCCTGCTCCCAATCTTTTTGTCGCTCAAGAATCGATAACAATAGCCTTCGCGCTTGGTCACTTAAATCTCGAGTAAAAACAAGTTCTTCAAGTAAGGACTCAGCTCTGTCGAATAAACCTGCTGCCTTGTAATCTCTTGCTAGCTCAAAAGTAACAGCATGCGCATTTTCAGTACTTAACTGGGGATGAGCCAAGAGGTTCTGATGAATGAGAATCGCACGATCAACCTCCCCTTCTTGACGAAAGTGACGGCCAATCGATAAGTGGATAGGCAAAGTTTTAGCACTTACCTCCAGCCCTGATAGAAGCTCATCAATCGCCGTGTCCGAGTAGCTGTCCATAAGTAAGCGAAGCGGTGAGCGCGATTTCGTTAAACCGCCTCTCGGTTTAATCGATTTACCTTTTGAGCGAGTACGATACTGAAATCGCCCCAGATACCAACCAATACCAATGGACGCCACAATCAATACCACTAGCGAAAACTGGTCTGCAAATACATTCATTGAAGATTATGTGGCAGAAGCATCCGAAGACGCTTTTTTAAGTTTTCGCTCAGCCTGAGCCAGCTTGGTTTTTAGCACTAAGCTAGCAGGTAAACGAACGAGATAACCAACAACGCCACCCAACCCCAGTGCAACTAGCAGAGCAACGCCAACATTCAACTGAACCGTATCGATGAGCAAATCAACCGTAACCAGGGTCTCATTGGCTAAAGCAAACGCGGCAGCAAGAGCAATCACAACAAGAGCAATCACCGCCTCAATTAAAAATCGAATTTTAGACATAGAAAACGCAAATCAGGCCTGTTAGAAGACCTAATCATAGTATCACGTGAGAGTTTTTAGTTGCCACCGCTGAACGCGGTGAACGAATGAATAGCTGGTAAGATTGCGGCTAGGGAAGCCAAAGGGTCAGATGTATTCGCTTCGAGAAGTCTACCCCCGTAGAGCTAATAGCCTTCTTTCAAACTATCGTTTACGAGGTCACGCAACTCTTTACCCGGTTTAAAGTGCGGCACGTGTTTAGCGTCCAATGTAACGGACTCTCCAGTTTTAGGGTTGCGCCCAACTCTTGGAGAACGGTAATGAAGAGAGAAACTACCAAACCCACGAATTTCAATTCGTTGACCTGTTGCTAAAGTTTCTGACATCAAATCGATAATCGTTTTTACTGCGAGCTCGACATCCTTTACCGACAATTGCGTCTGTTTCGATGCAATAATCTCTACCAGTTCGGACCTAGTCATTGATTTTCCTTAAAAAATAGCCTCATTTTCAGTTTAGACAAGGAAAAACAAAAAACAAAAAAAAACGGGCCTATGGCCCGTTTTTTTGATTATTTTACAAGCAGTTACTGGTTTTGCATCTGCTCTTTGATCAAATCACCGATCGTAGTCGGACCTGACGATTCGATCTGCTTGTCGCGAACGTCTTTCATCGCCTGCTTCTCGTCATCAATATCTTTCGACTTAACAGATAGATTGATCACACGATTCTTACGATCAACGTTGATGATTTTCGCTTCAACTTCATCGCCTTCTTTCAGCTGAGTAGTAAGATCTTCAACACGATCTTGACTCATTTCAGAGGCTTTCAAAGTAGCTTCCACATCATCTGCCAGAACAACAACTGCAGCTTTCGCATCTACAGACTTAACAGTACCTGTAACGATTGTGCCTTTGTCATTTGCTTGCACGTACTCAGCAAATGGATCGCTGTCTAGCTGCTTAACACCTAGAGAGATGCGCTCACGCTCAGGATCTACAGAAAGGATAACTGTTTCGATTTCGTCGCCTTTCTTGTAGTTGCGAACAGCCTCTTCACCGACTTCGTGCCAAGAGATGTCTGAAAGGTGAACTAGACCGTCAATGCCGCCGTCAAGACCAATGAAGATACCGAAGTCAGTAATAGACTTGATCTTACCGCTGATCTTATCGCCTTTGTTGAAGTTACCTGAGAATTCTTCCCAAGGATTAGCGTGGCACTGCTTGATACCTAGAGAAATACGACGACGCTCTTCATCAATATCAAGGACCATCACCTCTACTTCATCGCCCAATTGGACAACTTTAGATGGGTGAATATTCTTGTTAGTCCAATCCATTTCAGAAACGTGAACAAGACCTTCAACGCCTTCTTCGATTTCTGCGAAGCAACCGTAGTCAGTAAGGTTAGTTACACGTGCAGTAACACGCGTGTTCTCTGGGTAACGCTCTTTGATTGATACCCATGGATCTTCACCCAACTGTTTAAGACCAAGTGATACGCGATTACGCTCACGATCGAACTTCAAGACTTTAACGTTGATTTCGTCGCCAACATTAACGATTTCACTTGGGTGCTTGATGCGCTTCCAAGCCATATCAGTAATGTGTAGTAGGCCGTCAACACCACCAAGATCTACGAACGCTCCGTAGTCTGTAAGGTTTTTAACGATACCTTTAACTTCCATACCTTCAGCCATTGACTCAAGAAGAGCATCACGCTCTGCTGAGTTTTCAGCTTCAAGTACTGCACGACGTGAAACAACTACGTTGTTACGCTTCTGGTCAAGCTTGATTACTTTAAATTCAAGCTCTTTGCCTTCGAGGTGTAACGTATCACGCACTGGACGTACGTCAACGAGAGAACCAGGTAGGAATGCGCGAACAGATTTAAGGTCAACTGTGAAGCCGCCTTTAACTTTGCCGTTAATAATACCTTTAACGATTTCTTGAGCTTCGAATGCTTTTTCAAGTTCTTTCCAAGCTTCAGCACGCTTCGCTTTTTCACGAGAAAGCTGAGTCTCGCCAAAACCGTTTTCAACAGCATCAAGTGCTACGTCTACAGTGTCACCGACAGCAAGTTCGATATCACCCGCTTCGTTAACAAACTGTGAAAGAGGGATAACACCCTCAGATTTCAAGCCCGCGTTGACTGTAACCCAATCACTATCGATGTCTACAACTACGCCCTTTACGATCGACCCTGGGGTCATATCGATTTCTTTTAGGCTTTCTTCAAATAAATCAGCAAAGCTCTCGCTCATTACATTTCCTGTTAGATTCTCCATACCACCAGTTAGTACGGTCTGATTATATAAGCTAACGACAAATCACTGGCCGACCTTCGCTGCCATTAGCGTAAAAAACTATAAAGAGGAACAAGACTTATTGTGGATGGACCAACGATAGGACTTTTTCCAACACTTGCTCGATCGAAAACTCTGTCGTGTCTATTATGATTGCGTCGTCTGCGGCCTTTAGTGGCGCGGCTTTTCGACCCATATCACGCGCATCACGCGCTTCGATCTCTTGCAAAAGGGTCGCGATTTTAACATCTTCCCCCTGAGCCTTCAACTGTTGGTGCCTGCGCTCTGCTCGCGCTTGAGCAGAGGCTGTAAGAAATACTTTGAATGGCGCCTCTGGAAAAACAACAGTGCCCATATCACGACCATCAGCAACTAAACCAGGCAATTGCTGAAAGTCTCTCTGGCGTTGCAAAAGCGCTTCTCTCACCTTAGGCAATACAGCAACCTTCGATGCATTATTGCCCGTCGTC
>NZ_LWFU01000531.1:0-5007 GCF_001635135.1 Oleiphilus sp. HI0080 | reverse complement strand
ACAGGTGAAGGTCATATAAGAGTCCAACACCGAAACGGCCGTTTCCAAAGACAATGACATCCCATGATTGGCACGATACAGATCGATCTCGCGGACCAAACGCTCGGCAACACCTTTGCCGAATCCTGGGCGCGGCGCTGCGAGCGCTAACCCTTTCTCTAACTTGTGCGCGTCCGCATCAATCCAGGAACGTAGCTGCGTTTCGGAATCAAAAAACTGCAAAGTGGACGAGTACTTTAAGTAGCGCTTCATATCGTAAAGATAGTTCGTTACAAGATCCAATGTCCGCATCGGCGAAAAGAACAGTGCTCGAAGGTTTCTTTTCCACCCCGCTGGAATAGCGGCCTTTACTATTTGTATGCTCGAATTCATGGTGATCTCCTAAGGTGTCATCAGTATTGTTCGTTGCTAAGCAAGCGTGAGACAGTTTTTGAGTGCTGCCACGCCATGTTCGAGTCGAATGAGCATGGACTCGCGAACGAGATCGGCAACCTCTTTGTAGGCGTCTTTTTCAAGAAGTATTTTTCGCACTTCTTTTTCAAGGTACTCGAACTTGATGTTGTCGGTGTCGCCTGCTGTACAGAAACCGAATTCAGAGAGAAAGTTGGTTACTTTTGAACCTCTGCCAATACCAATACACGGTGTGCTGCTAATCGCAGCGAAGATAAGTAGATGCAGCCGGCTACTGATGACGACATCCATTTTCGATGCTAAACCGGCAACGGAACTTGGTTTAACCGAGCCCGAGGCGATGATCGATTGAGAGCGATGAAACATCGCCTCGCGTATTTGTGACATCAGCTTAAAGTCGGTAATCGGGTTCATTGGAATAAACACGATTTTTGCCTGATAGGTATCCACTAATCCATCAAGCCATGATGCAAAGGCATCAAGCTGATTGATTTTTTGTTGCGATGAGATACAAACGCCGATCAGTTTTGAACCTGACTCCAAGACCTCCATCATACTGTCTCCCCAGAGTGCAGCCGTTGGCGCAACTAGAGGCAGTGCTATTGCTGGATCGGCAGCAACGATGGGCTGCTTGCTTAGGTTTGATTTCATCAGCTCTAGTTTACTGGGGAAATCGCGATTAATGACGAGATCGCAGCGGTCGAGAATCTCTTTCAAGCGTGTGCGTACGTCTTGCTCTTTGCGACACTCGTAACGCGTCGTGAGATCAAGTTTGCCACCGCTTGTCTGTTTAATTATGTCGAACAGACTTTTCTTCAAACCTGAGTTTAATTTGAAGTGGGCTGGATTGAAGGTGTCGTTCATCCCGGTACAGAATACGATCGTTTTCAAGCCTCGATTTTGAGCTTCACTCAGGCAGTTTAGTGCTGCGTTTGGGTAGTCTGATAGGCCCGTAGCCCCCGACCAAATGAATACGTCGGCACTATCTAGCGCGTCAAAGAACGCGGTATTGTCACGCTCGTTTCCACTAAAGGAGCTATGAAGCGGGCAAGTTTCGACATCTAGCCACTCGGCCGTGGTTTTCTGTTCTCCCGTACTGACGATAATGTTTGCTGCAGGCGTTGATTCGCGAACGATATTGACGACTTGTGCCAAGATGGCTTCGTCACCAATGTTGTTACATCCGAATGGTACGCCGCCTAGTAAAATTCTTAAGTTTGACATAGTGATTACTCCGTCAGTTGTTTTGTGATTACCAAGCTTGATTTGGATAGTTTGGCAGAGCGAGTATGGTTAAGTTTGGACAGGACTTGATGCACCTTGCCACGAAGGAAGATGTCTAAGTCTGTAATGTCGGCTTCATTAATGAATCTGAATTTGATTAACACAGCGAGTGTTGACACTAAATACACAAAGAACAGTGGGGCAATTGAGAATAGGCTTTCTGGCGCGAGTAGCACGCGTATTGCGTATCCAACCGCAAGGGTGACAAAAAGCACTCGAATAAAGAATGCGCCCGGGAAATAAATACCGCCAAGGATCTTTGATACAAGATAAAGGCGAATCGGAATTGTCAGCACAAAGGTGAGAATCAGCGCAGTAAAAGCACCCCAAATGCCCATGTTCAGTTCAACGATTAGTAGGTAGTCCAGAAGAATGTTGACGGTGAGCTGTAGCATCAATGTTGGGAACATCCGCATGACTTCTTCGCGCACTTGAATGCCTACAGAGAGCGGCGTGGAGATTAGTGGCAGAAGATGAAGTAGACAAAATGCCATCGTCAGTTCATAAACACCCCGAACTTCTTCGCCGTAGCAGTAAATCAGCATTTCCCCTGCAAACATGAACCCAAAAACGGCAATGGGCACGGCGATCAGAATCAGTATTTTATAGAGCGCTTTAATCAGTGTAGGAAGGCAACGAGGGTCTTTGACATACGCCTCTGAAACGCCAGAAACGAATAGTTCATGCACTGCTGCTGGGATAAACACTATAACCATCATTGGTAGTGAAAACGCCAGGTCATACATACCGACGGTCTCTGCATCGGTCATCCCGCCCAAGAAAAATAGCTCGGTATATTTCAACATAAGCAGGCGAACCAGCGTTGAGAGAGCGATGGAGCCGGATTGGTTGAACACGCGCTTTGCGCTGAGTACATTATTCTGCGACTGCCAATTTAAAGACTTTAGGTATCGCCAAAGAATTCCAGCTGCAACTAGATAAATCAGCCCGTAAGAGAGCGCTTGGGCCGATAAGGCATTGCTCACACTTGCGTCATTGTTGAGCAGCAACGCTAATGCGCATATCCATATGATGCCGTTCAAGACAGAGAACACAGCCATGCGCTTAGTTTGATATAGGGCGGTTAGAATAGAGTTGATGCTGGTTTTTAACTGCTCGCAAACCATGAGGATAAAGGTGAATAAAAGAGCGCCATTAAACGCGACTGAAAAGTACTGCTCGATATGATGTTGCGATAGATACATGCCGAGTCCAATAACAACTAAGGCAAGGGATTGCAGTATGAACCCAGTACCAATTAATCGCTTAATACCCGAGAGATCTTTATGTAAGACCAGTTCGGGAATAAAGCGAACGAAGGATGCGGTCATTCCCAAAGTGCAAACCAGAATAAGAACGTCAGCGATACTTCTGCAAATCACAAAAAGACCGTACTGCTCTGTCCCGAGTAGTCGGACCGAAAGGATGGAGATCAGGAAATAAACGATAAATAACAGGGACTTACTCAAAAGAGTCCAAGGAATCGCTTTTTGCGCCGACTCCGAAAACAATAATGTATTCCCGCTTTTGGTATTCGTCATTTTGCTAAAAACCTTTCAAAAATTTCTATCTTGTAAGGAGTTGAGCAAGGAGCAGGCCAGCAATGCCAAATAGCGCGTTAGTCACGCGCGATTTTACAGTGTCTGACAATTGGGGAGTTAGGAATGGGCGCTAGGCAGATCTGTTCAGTGAAAGGATAGAATGGGGCATTGATGGTGCAAAGGCCGATCAGACTTTAGATGTCTAGAGCTGACCGGCGTTATGGATCGTTATTCGGCTTCCCAAGATTGAATCTTGCGATAAAGGGTCGAAGGGCTTACTTGTAAAAGACCGGCTGCACGCACCACGTTGCCATCGCATTTATCGATCGCATGCTTGATAGCCTGCTCTTCTATCATTGCCAAAGGGATGACTTCGCCTCTGGGTGTATCTTCCATTGCATGGATGTTTGTTGGTGTGCCGAAATCGGTGTCGATAGCGATCTCTTGGGTTTCGATAGCGAGCGGCGGTTGCGCCGTATTCTCGATACTGGCAGAGCCAGGTTGGATGCCAAGCGCATTGGACAGGCATTTATCTGTGATCAACGGGCCGTCTGACATGACAACTGCATTGTGCACCGCGTTTTCGAGTTGACGCACATTGCCTGGCCAATGGTACCCTCGTAACAATTTTTCTGCATCGGATGAAAAGCCAATAACCACCTT
This sequence comes from Oleiphilus sp. HI0080, assembly GCF_001635135.1. NCBI lineage: Bacteria > Pseudomonadati > Pseudomonadota > Gammaproteobacteria > Oceanospirillales > Oleiphilaceae > Oleiphilus > Oleiphilus sp. HI0080. Next base: position 1,108 of record NZ_LWFU01000531.1, on the reverse strand, counting down.
ATCTTCTTTTTCCGCGAACTTAGACAGAAATGCGCTGGCAAGCACGCAAGCATCATTGTCCCGCTCGCGAAGGGGAGGCAAGTTAAGTGGAATGACATTCAAACGGTAGTACAAATCTTCTCGTAGCTTCTTATCTTGGATCGCCGTGATGGGGTCGCGATTCGTTGCGCAGATGAATCGAATATCGACTTCTTCTAGTTGATTTCCACCAACGCGTTGGAAAGTCCCCGTCTGAATAAAGCGCAATAGTTTTGATTGCAGGTTGATATCCATTTCCGCAAGTTCGTCTAGAAACAGTGTGCCGCCGTTTGCTTGCGTGGCCGCGCCATCGCGATTGCTTATGGCTCCAGAAAAGGCGCCTTTTACATGTCCAAAAATCTCAGACTCCATCAGTTCTGAGGGAATTGCGGCACAATTCAAGGCGATGAACGGTTTGTCTTTTCGTTTGCTTAGGTCGTGTAATGCCCGCGCCGTGACCTCTTTGCCTGTTCCGCTTTCACCGGTAATCATCACAGAGGCTGAGCTTTGAGCTGCTTTTTCAATCGCATTGTAAATAAATTGCATTACGATGGATGGACCAACAAACCCCTGAAATTGTTCTTTTTTCTGGTGCTCGTATTGGTTGAGTGTCTTCTTCAGTATTGCCCGTTCAGCGACAATTTTTTGTGTATAGAGTGCATGATCGATGGTTTGAATGAGCTCATTTACGTTCCAGGGTTTCTGAATAAATCCCCAAATACGCCCCTCATTAATTGCTGAAAGGATGAGATCTTCTTCGGAGAAGCCGCTGAGTACTATCCGAATGGTTTCAGGGTAACGTTTCGACACTTCTCGGAGTAACTCGTCACCAGACATCTTCGGCATTTTCATATCGGAGACGACAACGTCGATAAAGTTGTCCTCCATGAGCGACAGAGCTTCATCGCCGCTGTTTGCAAAAAAGCTCTTGTAGGGTTGGGAGCGCGCAAAACGTTTGAGCGAACTGATGATGTTTGGGTCGTCATCCACAAAAAGTATGCTCTCACTCCAAGCGGTTTGTTCGTTTTCCATTTAATGTTCTCCCTCAGCGTCTTGGGTATTTACCGGTAAGTTAATACGAGCACATGTT
>NZ_LWFU01000530.1:0-8128 GCF_001635135.1 Oleiphilus sp. HI0080 | reverse complement strand
ATGACCAACTAATACATGAAATAAGCGTTCGCGCCCCTGAATTTATCGAAGGCTTCAGTATCCAGCGGGCAGCTCAGCGCTACGAACACGTATACGAAAACCTATGAACACGCGCGTCTTAAAATCTGCTCTCAACAAAACGATGCCCGTGATGTTTGGTTATGTGCCGATGGGCATGGCGTTTGGTGTACTGTTCTCAGAGCTAGAATACGATTGGTACTATGCCACACTGATGGGCGTGGTTATTTTTGCAGGTGCCGCACAGTTTATGGCAGTAGGTTTACTTGCGGCTGGAGCGGGAATGTTAGAAGTCGCCATGACGACCCTCCTTCTCAATTCGCGTCATATATTCTATGGTCTATCCCTACTGAAAGAATTCAAAGTGAAAGGCTGGCGCCGTTGGTATCTCATCTTTGGCCTAACAGATGAAACCTACTCATTACTGACCTCTTTAAAACAGACAAAAGACAAAGAAGAAAGAGGCGGCGATCACGACTCAGGCTCACTCAGCGAAGAGCAACTGACAATTACCTGCCTCAATCAAAGCTACTGGGTGCTTGGCTGTACACTGGGTGCCTTATTGGGAGAACTCCTCGGCAAGAATGGCAGTTTCGATACGCAAGGGTTGGAATTTACCTTAACAGCCCTCTTTATGGTGTTGGTTATCGAGCAATATAAAGCAGTAAGGACGCTAGCCCCGTTTCTAATCGCTATTACATGCGGAGCCATCGCGCTCTACTTCGCCCAACCGCAAAATATGCTCTTGGTATCCCTGAGTCTTACCCTCGCGTTACTACTGATGAAATACAGGTTGAAACCATGGACTTAGCATATTTACTCGCTTTTATCGCCACGATGGCCATTGCGACGTTCATCACCCGCGCACTGCCATTCTGGCTTTTTAGCGATCAACAGCATCCAGTCGTTCTATTTTTGGGCCGATATTTGCCCCCGGCCGTCATGACCCTATTGGTGATGTACTGTTTGAAAGGCGTGCAGTGGACAAGCGGAAATCACGGCTTACCAGAGCTGGTCAGCCTTGCTGTAGTGGTGAGCGCACACCTGCTTTTCAAAAACGCGTTAATTAGTATTTTCAGCGGCACCGCTATTTACATGCTTTGGGTTCAAGGTGTTCTCGCTCGCTTAATCTAAGCGAGCATAGACGTCACGTTCAACGCCACCCAAGGTCAGTCTTTATGTTTGTCAGCGTAGGGCTTCATGTACTTATAGAAAACACCATTGGCGTTTGACCAAGAAATCGCCAGCCCTCTCCAGCCAGCCAAAATACCGCCTTTCAGAATAAAACTTTCGAAAAAACGCCACATGGCTTTGAGGAAAATAATCGCAGGAGGGTAGCTCTTCCCACTTTGACGATTGATCTCGGTGTACCGATCCACCTTAACCAAGAACTGCCCCAAATGCTGCACAGCATTGTGATCTATCGGATAAAACAGCTTTTTAACTGCGCTACCATCATGCAATGCAACGGACTCATGGACGTCATTATCATTAAAGTTATGCGCTTCTCGGTTAAACAAACGAACCAACCAGTCGCCACCCCAACCAGCGTATTTCACATACTTGCCCATCAAATAGTTTCTACGCAGCAGCTTAATCGCAATGGTTGGATCCTGATTGGGTAGCCACCCCTCAAGAAACTCTGAAAGCTCTGGACTGACCATTTCATCCGCATCAAGAGAAAGCACCCAGTCATTACTTGCGCACGCCACAGCCGCTTGTTTGGTCTTTCCAAAGCCAACAAACTGCCCTTCAAAGATAAGTACATTGGGGTATTCCGAGGCGATTGAGAGCGTGTCGTCACTTGAACCATTGTCGTACAGAACAACCTCCTGAAACGCCCTTAACGACTCAAGCGTCCCACGAATCGTGTCTGCAGCATTCTTAACGATGATCACCGCACTTACGTGCTCTATCATGTACTTTTCCTATCTCGCCGAATGATACGTTTCGACATCAAGCATACATAAAAAAAGGGAGCCGGGGTAACCTGACGCGCCGAACGAGCGGCAGGTTTTTTAAGGCTCCCTAAGGGACAAAGATCGCTAAATCGCTATTTAGACAAATCTAAAAGCAATTTGTTCAATCGACTTACAAATGCGCCAGGCTCTTTCAATTGATCGCCCATGGCAAGTGCGGCCTGATCAAACAATACAAGCGTTAGGTCGTTAAAACGCTCATCATCCTGCTCGTCATTCAGTTGCTTAACAAGAGGATGATCGCCGTTGATTTCAAAGCTTGGCTTACTCTCAGGAACAGGCTGACCTGCGGCCTCCATAATCTTCTTCATCTGTGCATCCATATCGTGTGCACCAGCGACCAAACAAGCAGGGCTATCGGTCAAACGATTCGACATCCGCACCTCATCCACTTTGTCAGATAGCAGCTCTTTGATCTGCTTGATCAAACTTTCGTAGGTTTTGCTCGCTTCTTCCTGTTGCTTTTTGTCTTCTTCAGCCTCTGCCTCACCAAGATCCAACTCCCCCTTGGTCACATCTTGCAGATGCTTGCCTTCGAAGTCAGACAGGTATGAAATCATCCATCCATCTATTCGATCACTCAACACAAGCACTTCAATCCCTTTCTTACGGAAGATTTCCATATGAGGGCTTGATAAGCCTGCGGCATGACTTTCAGCAGAAATATAATAAATTTTCTCCTGCCCTTCAGACATACGAGCGACGTATTCATCAAGTGATACATTTTGAGTGCTATCGCCATTCGTTGAAGCAAAACGAAGCAGCTTCGCTAGTTTCTCTTTATTAGAGAAGTCTTCGCCAAGCCCTTCTTTGATCACTTGACCAAACTCGTTCCAGAACTCTTGGTACTTCTCAGCGTCGTTCTTGGCCATTTTTGACAGCGTATCCAAAACGCGCTTGGTCAGCGCTGTGCGCAAGCTGTCGACTGTTTTATCGCTTTGTAGAATCTCACGAGATACGTTCAAAGATAGATCACGCGTATCGACAATACCTTTTACAAAGCGAAGGTATAGCGGCAAAAACTGCTCCGCTTCGTCCATAATAAACACACGCTGAACGTAAAGTTTTAAGCCCCGAGGAACGTCACGGTTATAGAGGTCAAATGGCGCTTTGGAAGGAATATAGAGCAAACTCGTGTAATCCAGCTTGCCTTCAACACGGTTGTGCGACCAAGTGAGCGGGTCCTGGAAATCGTGTGAAATGTGCTTATAGAACGACTTGTAGTCATCGTCTGACACTTCAGATTTTGAAAGCGTCCAAAGCGCCGTCGCTTCGTTTACCGTCTCATCTTCAGGTGCTTTCTGCTCTTCGCCTTCTTCCGCAGGCATTGGCTCAGATTTCATAACAACCGGGAAAGAAATGTGATCTGAATACTTCTTCACAAGACCGCGCAAGCGCCAGCCATCGGCAAATTCAGTCTCATCATCTTTCAAATGCAACACAATTGACGTACCGCGCTGAGGGCGATCAACGGTCTCAATTGTAAATTCACCTTCACCCTCTGAAGTCCAGTGCACACCCTCTTCGGCAGCAACACCCGCGCGACGGGTAAACACTTCCACTTTTTTAGCGACAATGAACGCCGAGTAGAAACCAACACCAAACTGGCCAATCAACTGCGAATCCTGTTTGCTGTCGCCCGTTAGCTTAGACATAAAGTCGGCCGTACCAGACTTCGCAATTGTACCGAGGTTGTTGATCACGTCGTCCCGAGTCATCCCGATACCATTATCGGTAATGGTGACTGTCTTAGCGTCTTTATCGAAGTCGAGGCGAATTTTTAAATCACCATCGTTCTCATAAAGCGCATCGTTTGAAAGCGCCTCAAAACGAAGCTTATCCTCTGCATCTGATGCGTTAGAAATCAATTCTCTTAGGAAGATTTCTTTGTTGCTGTAAAGGGAATGAATCATTAGGTGAAGTAGTTGCTTCACTTCCGTTTGAAAGCCTAGCGTTTCAGCATTCTTGCTAAGATTCTCTGATTCAGACATACCAATGATCTCTCTTTTGAATAACGTTAATTGATTTAAAAAAAGAACCCTTGCTCAGCGCTCGACTGGAGTTGAAGGGTTGTCCAAAAACAGCACGAAGCCATTTTTTAAGCTGCAACTGTATTTAGGGACGAAGAGAGATAATTCAAGACTAAAGCAGACAAATTTCTTCACGCGACTAGCTGTCTATCAAGCGCACTTGACTTTAGACTTCCCGCCCACGAACATCCCTACTCCATAAAAAAACAAGATACCTTTCCCATGTTGCGAGCCTTTGTTATTTTTCTGTTTTCCATCGTCGTCTTCATCGGTTTGAGCGCCGCTGTTTTAGATGCCATCTACGGCGGTGGAGAAGCGTTCCCAGATCGCAGCTCGACACCCATTCTCGATCCGTCCAAACTCGAGCTAGTCGCTGATCTTCCTTACCCTCCGGGCAATATTGCCGTGAGCGAACAAGGGCGCATATTTTTCACTTATCACCCCGAAGGTCGGCCTGAGTACAATCTTGCAGAGTTAGTAAATGGCGAGCCAACTGAGCTGCGCTTCAACGCACCTTCTGAATTGAATATTGAAACCGTTCTCTCGATGCGCATCGACCGACAAAATCGCTTATGGTTGCTCGACTACGCCAACCATGGAAGCGGCACGCCACAAATTGTCGCGATCGACCTTTCTTCGATGGACGTTGTGCATCACTATGTGTTCGAGAGCGACATTGCGCCTCTTGGCTCACACCTAAACGATTTTCAGGTAGACCCTACCGGCCGCTATATATTCATTGCTGATGCAAGCATCTTTGGCTTGAGCCCTGCCCTTATCGTCTATGAGGTGCAAACGCAATCGGCACGTCGCGTTATCGAAGACCACGACTCTGTCGATCCAGACAACTTTATCCCGTTTGTAGAAGGCGAGAAGATGCTGATGCTTGGCGTTTTCGCCATTCGTCCCGGCGTAGACTCAATCGCATTAGACAGAAATGGCGAGTGGTTATATTTCGCACCGGTAACGGACAACATGATGCATCGCATACGAGTAGCCGACTTACTTGAGCCAAACTTACCCAAAGAGGCGCTCTATGGTCGTATCGAAGCATTCGCAGAAAAAACAATGAGCGATGGCATTACGACAGACAATGCTGGAAACATCTATATTTCAGACTTAGAGCATTCAGCTATTATCGTTATGTCGCCATCTGGAGAGATGAAGACCTTATACAAAGATAAAAAATTACGCTGGCCGGATGGCTTTAGTTTTGGCCCTGATGGGTATCTATACGTCACAGCGAGCGCGCTTCAATACGTGATGGCCAAGCCTGACAGCTATATTGCTGAAAAAGGTCCTTATCAAATTTTCAAACTTAAAACGGACCAAACGGCAACACCGGGGCACTAATAGCTAAAGCAACGGCTGAGCAGCTTCAAATTGCTGCTCAGCCGGCACATCATTCAATCAAGAAGTGTGCTCGAGCAAGAGCAATAGGCTTGTCTTGGGACTCTTGCCAAGCATGCACTTCTACATTTGCGACACGTCCTCCTTGTCGAGTGACCTCACAAAGCGCAAACGTATCGGTATCCATACCGGCTCTCAAATAATCGATAGAGAAATCAATGATTTTTGGAAATGACTCAACAGGCTGGGTCGCCAAGAGATGTAAGCTACTCGACATTTCCATAAATCCACCCAAAACCCCACCGTGAATCGCAGGCAAAATCGGGTTACCCAAATTGCTATGGTTGCGAGTCAGTTTGAAAAGGCCTGACTCGACATCCCCATCAAATTCCACTCCAATATGCTTGGCGTAAGGAATCGCTTCAATCAATGCGTCATGCTGACCCGACGCAAGCACAGACTGCCGAAGCGTTTTCAAGTCACCCTCTAGGTGATGCATCTTTGGTGCCGGAAAGTGAGGCACATCAATGCCCTTCGTCATATGCTCAAGAGAGGGTATTCCCTTCGCACCCATGCGCATAAATGTTGCAACACAATGCGCTACCGTTCTATCCACTTGATAGGCTTCACATCGCATAAAAACAATGTTGTTGGTGACGCGGTAACAACTAGCACGGGCGTAGACTGGATATCCAGGCCGCGCAGAGCGCATGTAATCAACACGCAAATCTAAGGTGGGGCACAGCTCAAATTCCGGCATAGCGCATAAAACGGCTGCGCCAGCGGTGGTGTCCATCAGTGTCGTTATCGCTCCACCATGAATCACCTTCGAGTCGGGATTGCCAATAATTCTCTCTGAGTATGGCAGTTCGAGTATTAATTCATTTTCCCGCGCGGATGTGACCGTAATTCCCAATGCTTGGCATTGTGCCAACACGGAAATAAAAGACTCAACTTGTTTCAATAAAATGCTTTCATCGCGCATCGTTAATACTGCCTCGATTATTCCAAAGCGGCGATTATAGTGAACTTCGTCACATAAAATAAGATCAAAGCATAAAGAAGCATAATAACCACGCCGTATCACTCGAATAGGATCAGAGATGAGCTCACTTTTAGGAACCAACTTAGTACTCCCGTGCGGGTCGGAACTGACGAACCGAATTGCGAAAAGCGCCATGACCGAGGGGCTTGCGGAACCCGGCGATCTCCCCGGAAAGGCACTGGAAACGCTTTATCGCTCATGGTCACATGGCGGCGCCGGACTACATATCACCGGTAATGTTCAAATTGACAGTCGCTACCTCGAACGCGCAGGGAACGTGGTTTTGGAAGACGATAAAAACCTCCCAGCCTTTAAAGCGTGGGCGAACGCCTCTCAGGTCGCTGGAAATCAATGCTGGGTACAGTTGAACCATCCAGGACGTCAGTGCCCGAAGCTCGTCAATCGCCAACCTCTCGCCCCTTCAGAAGTTCAACTCGACATGCTGGGTAATTTTGGCAAGCCTAGAGCAATGAGCGAAGAAGACATCAACGATGTGATCAAACGCTTTGCTCGTTCGGCTGAACTTTGTCAGCAAGCCGGTTTTAGTGGAGTGCAGATTCATAGTGCTCATGGTTATTTACTCAGCCAGTTTCTCTCACCTCGTGTGAATACACGAACAGATAAGTGGGGAGGCAGTGTCGAGAATCGCGCGCGGCTGTTGCGAAACATTATTGCAGCGGTTCGAGAAAAAGTAGGGCCAACCTACCCTATTGGCGTAAAGCTCAATTCTGCAGATTTTCAAAAAGATGGCTTCACCTTTGAAGAATGCATGCAGGTGGCAAAGTGGCTGGGAGAAGAAGGGGTCGATCTACTTGAAATTTCTGGAGGCACCTACGAGCAGCTGAGCTTGATTGGTGTTGAGCCGACCGAAGTACGAGAAAGTACGCGAAAGCGTGAGGCGTATTTTATCGAGTATGCAAAACGTATCAAAGAGGCCGCAAACATACCTCTGATGGTTACGGGAGGATTCCGATCGCGATCCGTCATGGAAAAGGCACTTGCCGACAAAGAGCTCGATATGATCGGTTTAGCTCGCCCTCTTTGCACACAAACCGATTGCCCTGCAAAACTCATAGATGGCGCTATCGACACGCTCGATGACTATGAGAACCAGCTGGTCATGGGCAAAGGATTTTGGGGCAACAACAGCAGTTCGAACCTGATAAAGGCCATCAACAGCTACGGCCAAGTAGGTTTTTATTACTGGCAAATGATTTTGCTATCAAAAGGTTTAGCGCCAAACCCAAAAATTCACACATTGCGCTACTTTCTACGTCATATGAGCAATGACTTTCGTTTGAATATGCGTCGCAAACTTAAAGGATAAACCGCACAAGATGAGGAATTATTGCGCATCTTGTAACAATGAAAGAATATGCTCTGCGAACTCCTCGGGCCGCTCTTGCATAAAGCAATGGCCGCCCTCAACCTCATGCACGCTCACTAGGTCATAGTTTTTTTCCAGCTTTGGCAGTGTATTTCGTACAAACTCATAGGTTTTGTTGCCGTAAAGCATGTCAGCCGGAATTTGCAGCGCACTGAGTGAGGTCCATATCGCAGAGGTATAGCTGGCAAAAATAGCGCTCTCAATGCGCGGCGGGCATTTTAACTCAAAACCTCCTTTCTCCGAGGCGCGCATTCCATGCCTGATGTAGGAATGTAGGCAGTCGTCATCCCAGCCTTTAAACGTGCCTCGTTGATAGAAG
>NZ_LWFU01000529.1:0-2534 GCF_001635135.1 Oleiphilus sp. HI0080 | reverse complement strand
TGGTTTGCAGTCCGGAGGGAGAACCGAGTCTATTTTGATGTCTCTTCCTCCACTGGTGCGCTGGGAGTACGATTGGTCGCCGGAAGAGGGCTCTGAAGAAGCGCGTTTGAGCGATTATCTTGTTCCGCGCAACTGGATTGAGGATTAGGTTTTGGATCGTTACGCAGTTATTGGCAACCCGATCAAGCATAGTAAGTCACCTGAAATCCACGCGCAGTTTGCCGCGCAAACGAGTCAATCTTTGGTTTATGAGCGCATAGAGGGATGTTTGGATGCTTTCGAGGATAATGTTCGAGCATTCTTCTCCAGTCCTTCTAACAAAGGTTTAAATGTTACTGTTCCGTTCAAGGAGCGCGCGTTTGCGATGTGTGATGACTTAAGCCCCCGGGCAAAGATTGCAGAAGCGGTGAATACGCTCTATGTGCAGGCTGGAAGGCTTGTTGGCGATAATACTGATGGCTGTGGTTTGGTAACCGATATTCAGCAGAATTACGACGTTTCGCTTAAAGGAAAAAAAGTGCTTCTGCTTGGCGCTGGTGGCGCATCCAAAGGCGTTTTGTTGCCTGTTTTACAGGCTCAACCATCTCAGCTTGTACTCGCCAATAGAACTTTCTCTAAAGCCGAGGCTCTGGTCGGCCGATACAGTCAGAGACCCGAAATACGTGAGTGCGGTTGCGCGCTGGTTGCGAGAGATTTTGCATCTTTAGATTCAGCATTTGATGTGGTGATAAACGGAACTTCTGCTAGCCTTTCTGGAGAACTCCCTAAAATATCGCCAGAGATATTTTCAAATGCTACGCATGTTTACGACATGATGTATGGGAATGAAGAGACCGTCTTCAATCGCTGGGCCAAAGAAAACGGCGCTGGCCATACGATGGACGGTTTGGGTATGCTCGTGGAGCAGGCTGCAGAGGCATTTCGCGTTTGGAGAAACATCCGGCCCGACACTTCCGCCTGTATTGCAGCGCTTCGTTAAACACACGAACAATACGTTCACATAAAGCAGGTTTAGTATGGATTTAGCGACCCTGATCGGGATGCTAGCTGCCGCCGCGGTTATAATCGGCGCCATTTTGTTGAACTCAAGTATTCTCGACTTCGTCAACATTCCCGGCCTGGGCATCGTTATCATTGGCACCTTGTTCATTACCTTGATCAAGTTTCGTTTAAGTACGATTGGTGACGCGTTTAAGCTCGCCTTCTCTACTGTCTTCATGGATAAAACCGAGAACCCGGTCATCCTCATTACGCAAGTCCGTGAGCTAGCAACCATTGTTCGCAAGGAAGGGATTCTCGGGCTTGAGAACGTTGAGATCGAAGATCCGTTTTTAAAGAAGGGAATTAGTCTTTGTATTGATGGTCATCCCCCGGAGTTTATCGAAGAGATTTTAATTCAAGACTTATCACAAAAAGCAGAGCGCTATGAAATAGCTGAAAAAGTCTTTAAGGGCATGGCTGAGACTGCGCCGGGTATGGGGATGCTGGGTACGCTCGTCGGTTTGGTGCAAATGCTAAACGCGATGTCTGATCCGTCTTCTGTAGGGCCGGCGATGGCGGTTGCTCTGCTTACAACGTTCTATGGCGCGTTCATCGCTCAGTTAATCGCTATTCCTTGTGCGGAAAAACTGGGAATGAAAGCGGCAGAGGAGCAGCGCAATATGGTGTTGGTGATCACCAGCGTCCAAAATATTCTGAAAGGCCAAAACCCTAAAGTCATTGCTGAAGTACTATCTTCGTTCCTGTCGCAAAAACAGCAGGCTGCTGTCACCGAAGAAGAGTAAGCGTTTAGATGGCAGCGATTCCTCAAAGAAAGAAAAAGCAGGAAAGCGGTGGTGGTTGGATTGTCACCTTTGCTGACCTGATGTCTCTGCTGCTTACCTTCTTCATTCTTTTGCTCAGTTTTTCCAAAATGGATCTACACAAATATGAGATGATGGCTCAGTCTTTGGCACAATCGTTTGGGCCTTCATTTCTTGAGGGCTCTGGTAAGGCAGGTGGGGAGATTATCTTCGCTGAAGAGCCTCCGCCTGCTCCTCCGGTAGAAGAGATGTCTGATCTGGAGCAGGAATTTGAAGAGTTTGAAGAGCAATCCGGCGAAGCCGAGCTAGAGTTGCTCGAACAGTCCGAAGGCGAGGCCGATGTAATCAGCATTGACCCTAGTATTGAGCAATTAACGGAGACCTTGGTCGAAGAGCTTGAAACAGAGATTGTCTCCAATGCGTTAAATGTCAGTTTTGACTCGGAGAAAGTCGTTGTACGCTTCTCGGAAGATGCGACGTTTACATCAGGAAGCGAAGAGATTAAAGACGATATGTTTCCGATCTTGGAAAAGATTGAAAACGTTCTGGCGAGTTGCCAGGGAGAAATTGTAGTATCGGGTTATACCGATGACTTGCCTGTAACAGGGAATCGTTTTCGATCAAACTGGGATTTGTCTGCGGCGAGGGCCGTCAGTGTGGTGCATCAATTGATATTTAACAATAAGATTGATGCGAATCGAGTCATCGCAGCAGGACGAGCCGAGACAAACC
>NZ_LWFU01000528.1:0-12175 GCF_001635135.1 Oleiphilus sp. HI0080 | reverse complement strand
TGGCTGTTGTGAGCGATGCCGAGGCAACGCTGCGCTATTGGGCATCTAGCGATAAGAAAACATTGGCGCAGTCGCAGTTACTAGATTCAAAGCCGGCACGCCTGCAATGGTTGGCCGAGCAACGAGAGCAGCATTCGCATTGTTACACCATCGACGATTGTCACTCTACGAGCATGCCATTGCATCCTGCGCGCGCGATTTACGAACTTGACGCAGCAATGCCAATCGACACGCAATTGTTTGTCGATAATGGTGCGCACACGTTCTTCGCGACGCATTATTGGACGATGCGAAAACCACATCAGTATTTCAATATTATTAAGTACTCTGGTGCTATGGGGTGGGCTATTCCCGCTAGTATTGGTGCTAAGCTTGCTCGCCCGGATACGCCAGTTGTTGCCGTTGTTGGTGATGGCTGTATGCTGATGCAGGGCATGGAGATTCAGACGGCTGGCCGCTATAAACTGAGCGGCATAATCTTTGTGGTTTTAAATAACAAAGCACACGGAAACCCAAAGCTTCGAGCGCATAGTTTTACCCCAGATGCCGAGGCCTTAACCGATATTGTCGATCACAACTGGGCGGGTTTTGCCGAGTCGTTGGGTGTGAAGGGTTTGACGGTTTCAGATCCGTCAGAATTGGGCGCTTGTTATTCTGAGGCCTTGCTTGCTGACGGTCCGGTGTTGATCGATGTGAAATGCTGCTTGTTTCCTACACCCACGAAGGTGTTTGACGAGACCTTTATGGAAGAGTTCAATCGTTACATTGATAACCCCAGCTCGAACCAAGCGCCTACGTTAGGTGACGAAAAGGCATGCAAGCCAGGCAAGCAAAAGATGAACGTCACAAGCAGCGATACAAGCAACGATTCAAGCAACGATTCAAGCAACGACACCAAAACCCTCAAACTGAATGATTGAAACGTATGAGCGAGCAAAACAAAAACCTGCATGCAACTGAAGACCGTAAAGATGTGATTGCCAAGCTACAGGAATTGTCACCTGATTTTGTGGGTATGATCTCAGAGTTTGCGTTGGGGAAGGTCTTTGACCGTCCTGTTCTTGATGACAAATTAAAAGAAGTTGTCGCCATTACCGCCTTGATCAGTCTAGGAACGGAACGTTTGCAGGGGCATTTGGAATCGGCGCTGGCAGACGGCTTTAGCAAAGATGAGCTTGCCGAGATCATCATGTTGGCAAGTATTTATTTAGGCTTTCCTCGAGCGATTGATGCAATGCTAATGCTACACGAGGTAGCGAGCGTGCAGAGCAATACAGCTGGTTTACAAGGCGAAAAGTGAACAGGGACTATGTGCACTTCAGCCTAGCGACAGGCGACGTTTAGCCGCCATTTGCTTACTCTAGCGCTCGCGATTACCTAGGGCTTTTCGCACCTTGGTTGGCTGCCGTATCCGCAGCGGCGCTAGTGTGCACGATTTTGCCAGTTTAGTGAGCAAACAATATGTGCGCGCGATGACGTGCCCAGAGACGCGTCGAGTGAGTCATCCTTTTAATTGCTTCTGTCGTTTTCGATTCAGCGTTTGATTCAGTGCTTTATTCAGTTGTTAATTCAGTAATTCATGAGATCCGGGCTCGTCTCCTAATTTCTCTTGCATTCATAGGCTCCCAAAAGCTCCAGCAACGCCCCAGCAGTACCTCTATAACGTCCAATCAATGGTGTGTTGCGCAGAGATTCAGCGTGCTCTAAGCTCGGTACTCAATGCTTGGCGTCGCGGCTTTCGATCGCTTGGTCAGTAATCCCATCGCAAATAAACGGACATAAGGCGATATCAAACTATGAGTATTGAGCTGCCGGACATTGAACGCACGCTTGGCGAATACGAGCCGTTTTGCTGGTTACCTGAAGACGCACTTACTCATCTCGCGCAGTCGATCGAGGTGAGTTACCAGCAGGCCGGTGAGGCCGTGCTGAAACTGGAAGAGCCGATTCATCACTTGTATTTCATCCGTTCAGGTGAGGTTGAGGTGTTTCGGCGTGATGGCAGCTTGTTTAATCGTTTGCCCGCAGGACATGTGTTCGGACAGATGGGGTTATTGATGCATGGCAAGGTGCGCTTTGCAGTAAATACCCGCACGGACTGTTTGTTCTATTTAATCCCTGAAAAAATGTTCATGGATTTCTGCGATTCCTACTCAGAGTTTGGTGACTTTTTTGAGGTTAATGACCACTCGATCTTACAGCAGGCTACGCAAGTCGCGACCGACGATATGACGACGGTGCCGATTACTGAGTTGATCACGAGTGAGCCCCTCGTTGTGTCGCCGGATATGCCTGTTGCCGAATGTGCGAGACGTATGTCGGACAACTATATCGCCGCTGCTGTTGTGCAGGATGAAAGTGGCCGCCTAATGGGAATCGTCACAGATAGTGATTTGCGTGCTCGTGTGATTGCTGAGCGTCTGTCTTTGGAGACGCCTGTCGGTGAGGTGATGACGATGGAGCCTGAGGTGATGGATGAGCACGCTTATTTGCATGAGGTCATGTTAACCATGCTCCGGCACAATATTCATCATGTTCCGATTGTTGATGAGAGCAGGGTGCTTGGAGTTGTGTCTCTACCTGATGTGGTCAGCCATGAATCACAAAACTCGCTTTTGCTGGTTCGCAGCATTCTATCTGCCGATGATCTTGATGCACTTGCCCAGCTCTCAGAGCAGCTGCCCGCTGTCTATGATCGACTCGTGAGTGAGCATGCGACGTCGCACATGATCGGCTCGGCGATGTCGGTGATTGGAGCAAGCTTTATGCAGCAAATGGCGAAGCTCGCTGAGGATCAACTAGGCCCACCTCCTGTGCCATATTGTTTGATTGCGCTTGGTTCTCTTGCGCGAGACGAGCAGCTTCTTGTTACGGATCAAGACAATGCTCTGATACTCGATGATCGCTTTGAGGAAGATGAGCACGGTGCATACTTTGAGCGCTTCAGTAAGTTGCTTTGTGATGGGCTTGATCGCTGTGGTTACCCTTACTGCGAGGGTTTAATTATGGCGTCAACGCCCAAGTGGCGTATGCGCCGTGAGGAATGGAGAGCGCAATTTACTGAGTGGATCGAGAAGCCCGACCCTCAGGCTTTGCTGAATGCCTCTATCTTTTTTGATTTGGTCGCGGTGCATGGTAAGAGTGCCTGGGCAAAAGAGTTGCAAAAATTCATTGCCGATAAAGCCAAAGGTAGCAAACCGTTCTTAGCTGCCTTGGCGCGTAACGCGCTAAAACGGACGCCTCCGTTGGGATTTTTTAAGAACTTTGTTTTAGAAGAAGATGGCAAGCAGGGGCGGTCATTAAATATTAAACGGCGTGGCACTGCGCCACTGACAGACATTATTCGAGTCCATGCGCTTGCGACTGGCTCGATCTCGCAAAACTCCTTCGAGCGTTTGGAGGATGTCTCCAAAACCAAGTTGCTACCGCAAGGTAAGCACGAGGAGTTAAGCGATGCATTAGAGTTGCTCTACAGTATGCGCGCTCGGCAGCAGATGCTCGCGCTACGTGAGCGTAAAAAACCAAATAATCAGATAGACCCGGATGCGCTTAGCTTGTCTGAGCAGCGCTCTTTAAAAGAGGCGTTCAGTGTGGTGGCACAGGCGCAACGGTTTTTGAAATTTCGATACACCGCCAATGGATAACGCTCTGAAAGAACGAGGCGTGGCTCCTCAAAATGAGCAAGACTGGCAACGTTTTCTAACCTCGATGCTTGAGCAACGGAATTCCGCGCTAAGAGGTTTTTATTCGGCCGGGTTTGCGTATCTGAATCAAACGCTAAATGAAGCGCCATGCTTGGCGATTGATATAGAAACCACGGGCTTGGACTCGCAAAACGATAAAATTGTCAGCATTGGGTTGGTGGAGTTTGATTGTCGCAGGGTGTATCTGAACACCGCCAAGCATTGGTTGGTGAACCCGGGAGAGTTAAGTGATTCATCGATTGTTGTGCATGGCATCACGCATAGCGATATCTCTTCTGCGCCGTCTATTAACGCTGTGATGCCTGAGGTGCTGTCAGCGATGGCTGGACGTTTAACCGTGGTGCATTATCGCGCGATGGAGAGAGAGTTTTTTCGGACCTTAAGCTTGGCTGTGTGGCAGGTGCCTTGGTTGTTTCCGGTGATCGATACCTTTGCATTAGAGGCGAGCTGTTTGAGCCGGAAGCAAAATTGGTTCGATCGCATGCGCCGCAAATCGTTGCCATCGCTTCGTCTACCGGATGCGCGATTGCGTTATAACTTGCCGGAGTATGAAAACCACAACGCCGTGATCGACGCCATGGCGACCGCAGAGTTATTGCAAGCCCAGGCACAGTATTGGAATTTGCGAGAGCGAAAGGTCGCAGATTTGGTCTTGTAGTCTCTCGCGTTGTCATCGTGTTAAAACCAAAAAGCCCAGCCTTTTAGAGGCTGGGCTTTTTCATGATTGATACGCGTAAGAGCGAAAGTGGCTCAGCGTTTCAGTGACTTAGCGCGGCTCGGTTCGTAGCCCCATTACCAAGCTGACACACATTAACAGCAGTACGAAGGTAAACGGTAAACCGGTTGAGATTGCACCGGCTTGCAAGGCTTGAATCGCTTCTGTGCCGCCAATCCAAAGCAGCGCGGCAGCGATAGCACCTTCGATGGTTGCCCAGAAAATACGCTGTGGAACCGGAGCATCAATTTTGCCGCCAGCGGTAATGCTGTCGATAACGAGTGAGCCGGAATCAGACGAAGTGATGAAGAATACGAGCACCAGAACGATCGCAATCATTGAAAGCACGTGCCCCATGCTTAAGGCATCAAACATCTGGAACATCGCAAGCGGAACCGATTTGAGGCCGTCTGTTCCCAGAGCGCCAATGCTATTTGCTACCTGATCGATGGCCATGCCACCGTAGACAGACATCCAAAGCACAGTGACAAGCGTCGGGATTGCCAGAACGGCTACAAGGAATTCACGAATCGTGCGGCCCTTTGATACACGTGCGATAAACATCCCTACGAAAGGGGACCATGAAATCCACCATGCCCAGTAGAATACAGTCCAGCCTTGGAACCATGCTTCATCAGGACGACCATGCGGGTTGCTCAGAGGAATAATATTTTCGATATACGCCATGAGTGTTGTCGGGATCGAGCCCAATGCGACAGCTGCGCCCATTAAGGCAACCAGTGTCAGTAGGGCAAATGCAATCACCATGTTGACGTTACTAAGTACTTTGACCCCGCCTTCAAGGCCGCGCATAACCGAAATGATGGCCAGCAAAGTGACACCAATAATGACCGTGATTTGTAAGCCGATACTGGCCTCAATGCCAAACACATGCTGAATGCCTGAAGCGGCTTGCTGGGCACCCAGGCCTAGCGAAGTAGCAAGACCAAATAGCGTGGCGAGTACCGCAAGAATATCAATAATGTGTCCCGGCCAACCCCAAGTGCGGTCACCGAGAATAGGGTAGAAAACAGAGCGAATAGAGAGAGGCAAGCCTTTGTTATAACAAAAGAAAGCAAGTGACAATGCAACGACACCGTATATTGCCCAAGGGTGTATACCCCAGTGATACATCGTCGCGCCAAGCGCCATGCGCGCCGCTTCTGGCGTATTCGCTTCAACACCGAGCGGTGTTTCATACCAGCCTGTGTAATAAGCAACAGGTTCAGCAACGCCCCAGAACATCAAGCCTATACCCATGCCTGCAGCAAATAGCATGGCCAACCATGAGATGGTGGAGTGTTCGGCTTTTGCTTCTGAGCCGCCAAGTCGAATGCTACCCCAAGGTGAAAATGCAAGCACAATGCAGAAAACAACGAATAGATTTGCCGACCAAATAAAGAAAGCATCAAAGCTCCCAATAATATCCCACTTCAAACCATCAAGAAGCCCTTTAGCTGTTGACGCATCGCTAACAAGTGTTGCGATGAGGAAGATGAGAATGAGCCCGGCACTGGTTCCGAACACGGGGTTATGGACGTCAAACCCCCATTTTTGAATATTGTCCTGCCCGACGGTGTAGTCGGTATTTTCTATACTATATTTATCGTTTTGTTCTTCCACGAGTTCTCCCTTGCATTTTTTGATGCTGTTCGACTCGACCACTTTATAGGTTCATGCGAGAAATTCAATTGAGCACTAAATAAAATATGGCCAGATTTACCGCTTTTATTATAGTTGAATGGCTGAATATCACTTAGAACTATAATGATTTTTTTGTTACGACAATGCGGTTGATGCTGCCCGCCGCGACGCAGCGTCTGCTTTTGCTGTATGTTTCGAAGAGTTGACCAAAATCAACGTAGGCGGTTTCGTTTCTTTATAGAGTGAGTGCCATTATAAAAACCGTGCTTCAAACGAGGATAAAGCATTGAGTCATCACCCGGATTTAGATCAAGTAGTAGATAGTGTCGTAGAGGCACTCGACAAAAATATCGTTATGGGTATTCCGTTGGGCATTGGTAAGCCTGCGCAGTTCGTCAATGCCTTGTACGCCAGAGCCAAGAAAGACCCTAGCATTAAACTGCGTATGATTACCGCCTTATCTCTGGAGCGGCCTAAGCCTTCGCCAGGTCTTGAGGCTCGATTTCTGGAACCGGTTTTTGAACGTCTTTTTGATGGCTATGTGGGTCTCGATTATGTCGAAGATCTTAAGAAGCAGCAGATTCCAGACAACATCCAATTATGTGAGTTTTTCTTTAAATCCGGCAGCATGCTGAAGAATAACTACGCACAACAGCATTATATATCGAGCAACTACACGCATGTTGCGCGCGATATGATCGATCAGGGCGTCAATCTGCTCGTGCAACAAGTCAGTAAAGGCGAGTATCAAGGCGCTGAATATTTGTCGTTGAGCAGCAATACGGACGTGACAGTCGACATACTGCCTTTGATAAATGAAGAGCGCAGCAAAGGGAAGACCATCAAATTGGTTGGTATGGTTAATTCGCAACTCCCCTTTATGCTCAATGATGCGTTGGTCAGGCTCGATGCCTTCGATTATCTCATTGATAACGAAGCGTTTTACACACCGCTTTTTTCTCCACCCAATATGCCTGTCACACCGGTTGATTTTGCGATCGGTATGCATGCCAGCGCGTTGGTGAAAGATGGTGGAACGCTGCAAATTGGTATTGGTTCGATGGGAGACGCCATCGTTTATGCCTGCTTGCTAAAAGATAGAGACAACACGCTATACAACGAAGCGCTCGATGCTTTGGGCGGTAAAAACTACCAAGAATATATTGATCGTATCGGTTCGCGTGAAGGCTTCTCAGAGGGGCTTTATGGCTCGAGCGAGATGTTCGTTAATGGTTTTCTTCACCTGATTCAAGGCGGTATTGTTAAGCGTAAAGTTTATGGCGATGTGCATATTCAAAGGCTCATTAACGAAGGACGCATGGCAGAGGATATCAAGCCGGAGCATTTGGACAATTTAATTGAATCCGGCTTTTTTGGCGATGTCTTTCATGCAGGAGATGTGGTTCGTGCTAAGCGTTTTGGCATTCTTAATGACCGTGTTGACTGGATCGATGGTCAACTAACAATTGATGGTGCAGCAGTCGGTGATCGAACGCGGGATGACCAAACTATTGAGCTTGTGAAAGAACGCGGCTTGGGCAAAAAATTACGCGGCGGCATCATTATGCATGGCGGTTTCTTCCTTGGGCCCAAAGATTTTTACCAAGCCTTGCACGCGATGAGTGACGAAGAAAAAGAGCTGATTTGTATGACCGGTGTTGGGCACGTGAATCAGCTGCTGATTGATGAGGATTTGGTGGTGGAACAGCGCAAACAAGCGCGTTTTATCAATACCGGCCTGATGGCGACACTCAATGGTGCAGTGGTGTCGGATGGGCTTGATGACGGTAAGATTGTCTCGGGCGTTGGCGGGCAATATAACTTTGTATCGATGGCCCACTCTCTGCCCGACGCACGCTCTATATTGCTGGTGCGGAGCACGCGCACTAGCAAGGGCGAGGTGATGTCGAACATTGTTTATAACTACGGGCATATCACCATTCCTCGCCACTTGCGCGACACGATTATTACGGAATACGGCGTTGCGGATATTCGCGGTAAGACCGATGCAGACGTGATGAAGGCGATGCTGAATATCGCGGATTCACGTTTTCAGGAAGAGTTGCTCTCTAAAGCCAAGCAGGCGGGTAAGCTGCCGGAAGACTATGTGATTCCTGAGCCATACCGCAACAACCTTCCAGATCGAGTTAATAATACGATTGATGGTTACCGTAAACATGGGCACTTTCCAGCGTTTCCGTTGGGCACCGACTTTACAGAACAGGAGTTGCAAATTGGCGCAGCATTGAAGCACCTAAAAGCCCTGCAAAGCGATAAGCTGTCTTTGTTCAAAACTATGTTTAAAGCGTTTACCGAAGGTGATCACGAACAGCAAGCCATGCCCTTTCTTGAGCGCATGAAACTGGTCGAAACCAAAACCAAGAAAGAAGAAGTAGAGAAAAAATTACTGATTCACGAGTTGATCGAAGCGGGACTGATTAAATAGCCCCGCCTCCTTCGGATTTGAATACGTATAAGAAAAAAGCCACTCACTTGAGTGGCTTTTCACTACTTGATGCGCATATAGAACGACGGCGTGGGCTTTTTGCCAAGATCTAAATAAACGCCTAGGTATTGGGTCACATGCCATGTAACTTAGTGGACTTACCCAAAGGTCTTTTTTCTGGCATGATGCGCGGCGTCGACTCTAGAGGCTTACATCATGTCAGAACCGTTACCACCTTGCCCTTCATGCAATTCCGAATACGTCTACCAAGATCAGAACATGTTGATTTGCCCCGAATGTGCGTATGAGTGGGATCCGAACCAGGCTGATGAAGACGCGATTCACCTTAAGGATGCCGTGGGCAACGATTTGGCAGAGGGTGATAAAGTCACACTGATTAAAGACCTAAAAGTGAAAGGATCATCGACCGTATTGAAAGTGGGCACCAAAGCGACCATTAAACGTTTTGTTGATGGTGACCACGACATCGACTGTAAGGTTGATGGCGCGGGTGCGATGATGCTGAAGTCGAAGTTTGTGAAGAAGTCCAATTAGGCGCTGCGTTGTAAAACACGGCATTCACTGAACCAATTAACTGACCTCAATTATCTAAATTTTAGAGGGCAGAGAGAGAAAGATAGATCTCATAAAGACGAGTACCAAGGAGTATCACGAAGTATGTGGATTGAAAAACTAAAAGCGAAAATCCATCGCGCTACGGTTAAAGACGCCAATCTTAATTACGTTGGTAGTATCACGATTGACCCTTTGCTGCTCGAAGCAAGCGGCATTGAAGAGCACGAGAAGGTGCAGGTGGTCAACATCAATAACGGCGCTCGGTTTGAAACGTACGTGATACTTGGTGAAAAGGGCTCTGGCCAAATTTGTCTCAATGGCGCCTGCGCACGACTTGCTCAGGTTGATGATAAGATTATTATTATTGCCTACTGTTACCTTGATGCGAGCGAGAGCCAGCAACATGTGCCAAAAGCGGTGTTTGTCGATGATGGGAATTCGATTACTTCTATAGAGCCTAATCGTTAACCTTCGTCGCGCACACGCGCAGTGATCAGCCACTAAAAAGCGATACAAAAAAATAAGAAACGAAGAGGCGAGAACATGAGTTCAGTGAATTTTCGAGATTATTTGAGTAAAGAGGAACTTACTCAATTGCGCACCGCCAATGATGTGCGTGCACTATGGATGTTTGTGTTCAATTGGCTCGTCATTATCGGCTGTTTCGTTGTGCTCGCTTCGTCGCTGCATTGGGCCTTGAAGATCGTTGCCTTAGCGATTCTTGGCGGGCGGCAACTTGGCCTAGGTATTCTACTGCACGAATGTTCGCATCAGGCATTTTTTAGTACGGTGCGTTTGAACCGTTTTGTTGGGCACTGGTTTGCTGGCATGCCCATGCTGATACCATTTGATTTTTATCGACCTTATCATTTAAAGCATCATGCCAAAACCGGAACGGATGAAGACCCGGATCTAGGAAATATCGCGCAATACCCAGTTACTAAGTCCAGCTTTTTGCGCAAGATCTTGCGCGATGCATTCGGCCTTTCTGGAAGTAAGATGCTCTACGGCGTATTGTTCTTTGTGTTGCCTGGTCGTCAGGGCAGCACTGTGTCGCTTGGCACAAACGAACAAGAAGGCGCTTACAATCAATCTGGATTGAAAAATTATACGCAGGTACTGTTGTGTCATGGCGCGATGATCGCGGTGTTTTACGGAGTCGGTCAGCCGTTGTTGTATGTGTACTGGTGGGTGGCGTTTATCTTTTTCTACCCATTCATTGTGCGCTTGCGTCAGATAGCTGAGCACGGCGCGATGCCCGCTTTTGCATCAGACGATGTAAGAGATACCACGCGGACGACGATTGCGCGATGGTGGGAGCGAGCGCTCTTTGCACCAAATTATGTGAATTACCATTGCGAGCATCATTTTTTGCCTACGGTGCCGAGCTATCACTTGCCAAAAATGCATGCTTTATTAAAGGCGCGAGGGTTTTATCAAGATAAACCAGAAGCGCTTATTGAGCGCGGCTATCCCGAGATCGTGCGCATTGCGAG
The DNA here is from genome assembly GCF_001635135.1 of Oleiphilus sp. HI0080. NCBI lineage: Bacteria > Pseudomonadati > Pseudomonadota > Gammaproteobacteria > Oceanospirillales > Oleiphilaceae > Oleiphilus > Oleiphilus sp. HI0080. The sequence goes on along the minus strand of NZ_LWFU01000528.1, from coordinate 1,594 downwards.
CAGCGCAAGCTAGAGCCTTAATTCAGAACGCTGTTTGGGCTAGTGCTTGCCCTGAACAAAGCGAAACGAAGCGGTGTCTTTACCGCCGTGTTTTGATCGATACAGAGCTTGGTCTGCGCGATCAATAACCGAGAGCTCTGTATCACCGATGGTTGAGATTGTGCTGCCAATGCTGACCGTCAGCGGTTTTTGCAATCCAAAGTCATGTAAGCGTACCGCTTGCAGAAGTTTTGCTGCGATGATCGGTAAGGCGCCCTGATTGGTTTTGCTGGTTATGACGATGAACTCCTCTCCGCCCCAGCGTCCTGCGAAGTCAATTTCTCGAATACTGGAGCGAATAAGCGCAGCGAGCTCTGTGAGTATGCGGTCGCCCTCTAAATGCCCAAGTGTGTCATTCACGTGCTTAAAGTCGTCAATGTCGATGAGCAGTACCGCAAAAGGGCTCATTTCACGCTTTTGTCGTTCGAGTTCTATTTTAATAAACTCCTTAATTCGATAGCGATTCCATAGGCCTGTAAGGGCGTCTTTTCTGTAGAGTTCTTCCAGTTCTTTTGCGTGCTTCTCCAAATAGGCCTCATTGAGTGTTTTCTCAAGATTGAGTATCGCTACCATGAAAAGAACAATGGAGAATGCGGCGGCAAAACTTTGTAACTGCAAAAGGCTAATCCACGGAACGTCGCTTGAAAAAGGACCATGAGAGAGCCATGTCGCGACGATGGCAAAGCTAAGCACGCTAGCTTGCACCGTGAAGATCAAGCGCTGGCCATATCGAAAAAGTAGCGCAAACAGCATGGGCAGAAGAAGAAATATGGCGTAATCGATGTGTCCCGGGAAGTGGATGACATCGAATACAATAGCAATCACAAGCAGGCTGTAGGCGGCAGCGGCGATAAGAGCGACGAGGGAGTGCATGCCAAAATGTCGTTCTGGATAAAGCCATGACAGCAGGAAAGGGGTAAATGTGAGAACGCCCGCGCTATCGCCCATTAGCCACGTTACGAAAACATGATTGAACTGCGATGTGCTGATATGACCAAATAGCCAAAGTCCACCGACACCGAAAAGGGCGCTACATAAAGGGCCCAGCAAGGCGCCAAAGCCCAAAAAATATAACAGTGACTGATGGGATTTTAGGATGCGACTGGTTCCGGCGTAACGACGAATTAACTCAGCGGCAACAATTACGCATATAACGTCGCCGATGCCATTCATCGTTGCGGACGCAACGGCATTCAACGTGGCCTCAATCGAGTCGAAGGAAATATAAGCCCAGATATTTCCAAAAAACGCCCCAAAGAACACGCCGGGCCAGATAGATGGACCAAAGCGAAGCGCTAGCGCGAGCATCACTCCAGAAGGGATCCAAACGGGTGTCACATTTGAAGGTTCGATTGCGAATAGTTGGCCAAGCCGAGCACAAGCGATGTAAATGGCCGCAACAGCGATGACCTCCAGAATTCTTACATCTTTGAGCCAGCGTTGTTGCGCGAACTTCAGGCGCAGGCGTTAAATTTCAGCCAGAGTTGGTTGATCTACTGTTCGAGAATGAAGCAAAACTTCTTGAGATACAGCGTGCCTATCCCGATTAATCCAC
>NZ_LWFU01000527.1:0-9316 GCF_001635135.1 Oleiphilus sp. HI0080 | reverse complement strand
CCGCGATTGCGGATATCAATCCGTTAACGCCTTATTGTCATGTCGGTCGTGGGGTGCCGTCAAAACACCCAATTCCGGGATGCGAAAAATACTTGTCTGGTGAGACCTTCGATGTGTTGGTCATGGGGGACAGTCATTCAAATGCGATTTCCTATGCGCTTCAAGAGAGATTGAGCCAAGCGGGTGTTTCTTCTTACGCGATTTCGTACAGCAGTTGTATCGGGATTACAGGTTTTTACCCGCCGAACGCGAAAAACATCGATTGCCATAAGCATAATCAAACATTAATTGAATATGCACGGTCAGTAGGCGCGGAGTCAGTATTAATTACATCCTCTTTTTTAGGATATTACCTTAACGGTTCTAATCTTGTTTTTGAGGGGAGGCCGCTTGATGTAATTGAGCGATTTGGTGATGAGGTGGACACCGAAAGTGCGAGAAAACAACGAGTCTTGAAACGTATGGAGCTCGAGTTAACAAAACTGGCCAGCGACTTTACAGTGTATGTTGTCGACCCGACGCCCAGAATGACTGAATCGATACCTGAAGCAATGAAGCGAGCCGTATATCGAGGTGAAGATGTGAATGCTTTAGGTGTGCCTAGAGAAGAATATGAGCTGGCCGCGAAGGACTTTTTTGATCTGTTTGCAAAGCTCGAAAAAGCAGGTGTTAAAAGAGTCGCAATAGCTGATCAGCTATGCCCACATGAGATGTGCATTAATGCGATTGACGGCGATCCGATTTATCGCGACTCTCATCATTTGACGAGTACTTTGGGAGCTGGAATCGTTGTGGACAAAATATTGGAAGAAATGGGTGGTGTTAAATAAAAGCTTCAATGCCGTTTGCTTAGTCTATGTTCTTTGTTTTTGTATGCCACAACGATTCCGGCAATGCTTCGCGAAAGAACAGCTAGCCGGTATGATGGCCTGAGACTGTTTAATAAATCTAAAAAGGAAAGGTATGCTCACTGAAGCATCAAAAAAGCAGACCGCGGGTCTCGAACGCATCGTTTTTATTATTTACTTGCTGCATATTTTTAGTGCGCTGAATGGCTTACTGACGCCGGCGTTTATTGTTACCGCATTTCTATCGGGTTGGCCGTCCATTATTGCCGTCATCATGAGTTATATGTGGCGCAACGGTGCCGATAATACTTATCTTGCCTCCCACTTTAGTTGGGTGATTCGCACCTTCTGGCTTGCCTTGCTTTGGCTTGTGGTTGCCAGTGTGCTGATCTTTACAGTAATTGGCGTGGTGATCGGTTTGCCAATGCTCCTGATCGTCGGCATTTGGGTGATGTATCGACTGCTCAAGGGTATTTTTGCCTTAAATGATCGTCGGTCAGTTTTATAGGTTGTAAAAGACATGTCTTGGCAAATGCTCGCGGTTTGTTTGCTGTTTTTCTCTGTTATTGGATGCCTCGTTTTTCGCATTGCTTCTGTAGCGCGAATATTCGGTGTGGCGCTTTGCGCTCTGTATGGCTTTGGGTTTGTTAGCACGAATGATGTTCTGGCCAGCGCATCAAATTCTGGGGTGGTGAGTTTAGTTTTGTTGATGCTGTGTTCGCTAGCGATTGAGAAGACCTCGTACATTCGCCTGTTGGGTGTACGGCTAATCAAACCTGGCTTGCTGAGTACGCGCCTGCGTTTGATGTTTACTACCGTGCTATCATCGGCTTTTCTTAACAATACGGCGGTGGTTTCGGCGCTCATCGCCCCCATAAAAAATAACCCGCATCATGCGCCTTCTCGGCTTTTAATTTTTCTTTCCTACTTCTCGATTCTGGGCGGCACACTTACGCTTGTTGGAACCTCAACCAACATGATCATTAACAGTATGTTGATCAATTCGGGTTTGCCTGCGCTTGGCTTTTTTGATTTTACTTTGGTCGGTTTGGCCTTGGTATGTGCGTGTGGTGTCGTGCTGTTGGTGATTCGTCCGGAGTTTAAAGAGCTACCCCAAGAGAGCGGGATGGCGAGCCACTACCTAATGGATGCGCAGGCAGATATGGGGTCCCCCCTGATCGGAAAGAGTATTGAAAGCAATGGATTACGTAACCTGGAAGGTTTGTTTTTAGTTGAGCTTGTTCGGGATGGACGTTTGATCAGCCCTGTATCGCCAGACGAGGTAATTGAAGAGCGCGATCACCTTATTTTCAATGGCGATGTAGGCAAGCTAGAGCAGTTATTGAAGATGAACGGCCTGTCTTTGTTTGCGAACAAACAGCCTTCAAGCGTCCAAAATGTAATGGGCAGCAACCTTAGCGAAGTGCTTATTCGCCCAGATAGTCATCTTGTGGGCAAGAGTCTTAAATCATCCGGTTTTCGGGCCAAGTTTGATGCGGCAGTTGTCGCTATAAAGCGTGACGGTGAGGCCGTATCAGGCAAGCTGGGTGAGATAGAGCTCAAAGCTGGCGATTTCCTTGTGTTGGCAGTGGGTGCTGACTTCCACAGTCGTAATAACCTCAGTAACAACTTTGTGTTTGTTTCCGGGGTCGAGCCAGACCACATACTAAGTGATGCTCAAGGGCGTTTGGCTATTGGTGGTTTTGTTGCGGTGATTGCCTTGGCTGCAAGCGGCATGGTGGAATTACTGCAAGGATTGGTTTTGCTGTTCGCGCTCTACCTTTTAACGGGTTGTCTTAATCGGCAAGAAGTATTGCGACGGCTACCTGTGCAATTATGGTTAATCATTACCACAGCATTGTTATTTTCAAAGGCGTTGATGAGTTCAGGCGTATTCACTTTAATCGCACATCAAGCATCAGAGGTGCTAATGAGTATGCCGCTTTGGGCGATTATACTGTCCGTCTATGTTGTGACTTGGTTTCTGACAGAGCTGGTAACAAACAACGCCGCTGCAGCGTTGATGTTCCCTTTTGCGCTTGGTCTGGCGGGCGCGATGAACGCAGACCCGATGGTGCTGGTGATGACGGTGACCTTTGCGGCGAGCGCAAGCTTCGTCAGCCCTTATGGGTATCAAACCAACCTAATTGTGATGAATGCCGGTGGTTATCGGCTGCAAGATTTTGTTAAAACAGGCTGGCCCGTGGCGGTTGTGTATGGCTTGGTCGTGGTGTCGCTTGTGCCTCTTGTGTATTGATGGTCTTCATTCTTTATCACGCTCTATGGGTATGTAAGAGATCTCTTACAGACATTTACGAGATCTCCTATATTTTCTCATCCAACGATTCCTTAATATGCACACATAGGGATAGCGAAGACAAACGGATTTGTTACAGCGACTCGTAATCTATTGCGGGAAGCACACCAAGGATGGTGGTCGTGAAAGGGAAAAGGACGTAATGCAGCGGTTTACCGCGCCGGCTAGGATGGCCAGCACGCATTGCGTTTCCCGCCCCTATCTTCTTTAATTTCATCTCTAAATATTCTTCTAGGCTTTGCCCTGTATCGATCATTTCATGAGGGACGCATGAAACTTGGTATTATCATCACCGTAAGTTGTTTACTCTCCGGCTGTGCCTCGCTGTTTCCCATTCAAGTAACCGATCCCCGCACGGGCATCGAATATACCGTTCCTGCTCGCCTGCAAGATGTGCCTGGTATTAAAGAGCTTGCTGAGGCATGCGCGACCAAGGCTGGGCGTGTTGTGCATCGAACTGTTGAGGTGGAAGGGTATTTTGATGAGTCTCTTGATAAGTGTGAGAGCAATTGTTGGCATTACTTGTCATGGTCGAAATTTAGATATCTTGAGCTTGAAGTGCGCGAGACGAATTCATCGAAACATATAAAAGATAAAGGGTTTTGGAGAATAACGAAGTACCCTTTAGGTGATAATAAATGTGATCAGAAAATTCTGAATAGGATTGAAAAATTCTCTAACCACGCCCCAAGAAAAATCGACTCGTGTTTGGGGGCAGAATCAATCGATGAACCGAAAAGTTTGTATGCTTATCGTTCTTGGATCGAGATTCAAAAACTTTCGGATCAGTATGAGTCTGAACTGATGAAAGGAGTTCGGACTGTTGAAAACATCGCCGGTGATCGAGAGCTACTAGCTCAACAAGTTACATTTACTCTATTTTCTCGTTCCTCGGAGCGAGGAACTGCAAGGCAATTGGTATGCGAGTCGTTGTCGATAAATCATACAGTAGGTAGATTTAAGGACGTAGTATTAAAACCAGCTAATTAACACCAACAATGGAGAGTTTGGCTCATGGATGAGACAAGTCACTACTTTGAGGCTATGCGAGCGAGTGCTGCTTATGTGAGCCTTGTTGACGAAGATATAGATGCTAACTTAAAGCTTTCTTTAGAGGCCGAAACCAAACAAAAGTTTTTAAAAATAGGTTGGACAGAGACTCAATTTGAAGAATTCGCTGAGCGGCATGCAATAGTTGATTACATCAACAATGAAAGCTTTGGTCTTGCGCTTACTCTTTTCAAAGATCTTGAAACGGGGCAGCTCACCCTAGCTTTTAGGGGAACCGAACCCTGGCAAGAGGAGGGGTTTCCTCTAGCTGATCTTGCTACTGACTTCTTTCTCTCAATAGGCCTCAGCGAGCCTTATCTCGGCTTGACTCAGGTCTCTGCGATAAATGACTTCTTGGTCGATAATAATATCCTGGACGAGAACAACCAATCCGTATCGGATAAGCTGGGTTTGGTGAACGTTGTTGGTCACTCTTTAGGAGGCCATCTTTCTGCGATGTTCGCTTTGGATTACCCTGAGCTGATCGGCCAAGGCACAACCTTTAACGCGGCAGGCATTGGTTGGTTAGACGCCGGTTATAACTACTTAAAAGAGTTCTTTCTCAAACCTGAATCGATAGTCGCGCGTGACCAACTTGATGGTAAGTTCACCAACGTTTACGCCGAACCCGGTGCTGAGCTTACCGCTAATCGTCTCACCTTTACTCATCTAGGTAGGGATGAACCTGTTTTCATTGAGCCTCCGAAGGGCATCGCGGATAGTCACTCCATGTCTTTGCTTTTAGATGCCTTATCTGTGCGTCGGGTGTTTGAGAGTTTTGAAAGTACTCTATCTTCAGCAGAGTTTGACCATATTCTCTGGCGTGCGTTCGATCGAGAAGTGGAGGTGAGTATAAGCCCGTCTGGCGAACCGGATATGACTAACCCCGATGAAGCGGCTATTTCTCTCAATACCTTGATGAGGCACCTTTCAACGGTGCTTGGTGGTGAGTTCGCCTCTTATCAGACGGCTAATCAGGCAGCAGAGTTCTATCAAACGCTAACGCAAGGGGGGCTTCCGCGCTTTCAGTTGGCGACTCTTGATAGCTTTGAGAATCCTCTGAATACAGCGCTCAATGATACAAACTCGATAGGCCGAGCGCTGCGTTATGCGCTCTTGGAAGGCGCGCCTTTTATCGTCTACCCGATTGAAGCGTATAGCTCGGGTATTTTTGCTAATGGTGCTAATGATGATGCTTATGGCACCGAGCACTATACCGAGACATTTTGGGCTGATCGAATTGATTATTATCAGCGCCAACTCGCAAGCAATGCTTTGGACTTGAACTCCCGTGACGCTATAGGCGCGAAAGTAGGTACAGACGCCACGCACTTCTTTGACGACTATTCAATCAATCAGGCCGATGCCAACGGACAGCCGCAAGCGCAAGTCTATGTTCGCGGTCACGACTCTGTATATACCAATCAGGACAACGAACAGCACGTCGTTTTTGGTTCTCATACCGCGGACGATATTGCCGGTAGTGAACATCGCGCAGGAGATCGGCTCTATGGTCTCAGCGGTGATGATGTGCTTGAGGGGCATGGCGGTAATGACCATCTTGAGGGAGGCGCCGGCAGCGATACTTATATATTCAATAAAGGTGACGGGCACAATCTGATCGTCGATCAACACGGGCAAAACCAAATCGTTTTCGATGGCAACACATTGTCTTTGGCCAGCGCCGTTAGTGAAGGTTCAAGTATCTATGAATCAATGGGCATGCTATTTGTTGAGTCTGGAGAGGGGACGCTTTTTGTTATCCGCCCTTCTGAAGGCGATGCCCCGGCAGCGAGCGTTCGCTTAGATGACTTTGATGGTACGCCAAATCTTTTTGGCTTAGATCTAAAAGACAGTGCGGCACCCGAGAAGCCAGCCGAGCCAACTGATGCCGTACTCATCGGCACGGGTGTTGTCGAACTGGAAAATGGCGATCTGTTCGAGATCAAACCTCGCCAGATAGATCGTCTTGAAGATCCATTTAATGAGCAGCAAACCATTGAAGAGCGTGGCATGGTCTTGGATATGTCCCTGCTCGAAAAGCCTTATCATTATGAATCGCTTACCTATGCCTATTCGGAAAACCCGATCCCCGTTCGTTTGACGAATGGCGATGGTGAGCAGCTTCTGGATTTGTATTTTGAAGGAAGTGATCAAGATGACGTGATGCAGGGCGGCTACTTTGGCGATTGGCTTTATGGTCGTGGCGGTAATGACGTGATCGATGGTGCGGAGGGTTTTGATTTTCTGGCGGGCTTTTTCGGTGCGGATCTAGTTTTTGGTGGCGATGGAAGCGACCTTATTTTTGGCAATGTGCATGATAAATATCAGGGTGATGCACTGACATCAGGGTATGTAGACGAGTCATCGGATGAGCTAGATGGCTTCAATGATCGTTTATATGGCGGCATTGGCAACGACCAGATTTCTGGTGATGAAGGAAATGACTTTCTAGCCGGCGAAGCCGATAACGACAAACTATATGGTGGTGAGGGAAGCGACACTATTATCGGAGGAGTTGGGGAGGATACGATTCATGGTGATGGCCGTCTTGAATACGATAATGGTTTTGCCTTGCGTCGCCTTGAACATGAAAACCCAAACGATCAGCGCGCGGACCGTATAGATGCAGGAGCGGGAAATGACTGGGTCGAAGCTGAATGGGGTAACGATGTTGTTTTTGGCGGCGAGGGTGACGATAAGCTCTGGGGCGATGCACGTACCGAGCATTTAGCCGGTGCTTACCACGGTAATGATGTGCTTATCGGCGGCAGTGGTCGAGATGAGTTGTATGGTGGTGGCGGTTCGGACTTTCTTGATGGTGGTTCAGAAATCGATATTTTGCATGGCGATGTCGCTATCTATGAAGGTGAATTACAGGTCGCGCTAGCTCATGAATATCACGGCGATGACACACTTCGCGGAGGCTCTGGTGACGATACCCTCATCGGAGGCGGCAGTGCCGACATGCTTTATGGCGAGGACGATAACGATATCCTGTTTGGTGATGGGCAGTACACTGGGTCAAGCATAAGTGTTGGCGGTGTTTATCTTATTAATCCTGACCAACAGTCTACGGTTTCTGATAGCGCACACGGCGCAGATGTTCTGGATGGTGGCGCGGGCGATGATCTGATACTTGCCGGTGGTGGCGACGATATGCTCATTGGTGGGGCTGGCAATGATGAGCTTTATGGCCAGCAAGGTAATGATGTTCTCCGTGGTGGAGCGGGGAATGACATTTTGGTCGGAGGTGAGGGTGTTGATCATTACATCCTCGATGGTTTGGAATATGACTTCATTTATGACGAGTTGGATTACAACCATGCGGGTTTAGTTGGCTTCAAGGCAGAGTCGCTTGAACTTAGTTCTTCCACGGGAGGGAGGGCAACCCTAAAAAGCACAATTGATGGTCGGACGATTGCGGTGCTTCTTGGCCAAACCGCGGATCACTTGCGCTTGGTTTTACAGGGCGAGTATCAGGACTTCGTTACTAATGGGCGTTCGCAGAAATGGGTTTGGGTAAATGATCTCGATAAGAGCGTTGACCATTCGCATGAAGTGCAAGGGCGGGTTTATCGATCTGGCGCTGGTGATGACCGAATTCTTGCCGGAAGCGGCGACGATACTTTTATCTTGGGGCGACCGTATGAAGCTGTAGCCGAAGATCAGGTTGGCTCTGATGCCATGGGTGCGATGTCTCTTTCTGTGGAGCAAAATGCAAGCGACAGCGATGCTTCGAACCAAAACAATGAAGCCGGTGATGGTGGTAATGATTTTATTTCTGGTGGTTTGGGCAGTGATCAGTATGTCTATCATGCCGGCGCAGCAAGTGTCACTGTAGAAGAAGGTTGGGCCGATACGGGCAGCGATTCGTTGGTTTTGGCTAAGGGCTTTTCGGCTCAAACACTCGATGTATCGCTTGATGGAAATACGGCATTATTCCAAGCTAAGGGGCGTTCAGGCTCTCTAACCCTCAACGATGTTCGAATGTTTGAGAATATTGCGTTTGAAAACAACGATACATTCCACGCTCAGCTGCAGGCACGGAACTCCCTTATTGCCGGCGATGCTCAAAATAATTATGTGTACGTGGCGACCGATAACAACACCCTGAATTTAGGCTTGGGAGATGACCGCACTCAACTCGAAGCGGGTAATACGGCGACTTACGTTTATAGACTCGGTGATGGGCACGATCGTATTGAATTGGCTGACGTAGACCGATCGGGAACAATATCTCTAGATTTATCAGGAGAATTTACCTCTGCCGATTTGCGCTTAAGAGACACGCCAGATGGTTTAAGGCTGGATGTAGCTGAAGGGCATCAACAAGCGGGTTCGATCACGCTCAGTTCCGAATCTACGAGCGCTCCGGAAGCCTTGTTTACTGGGATTTCAGTTAATGGCACGGTGCTGTCCGAGACTCAAATAACTAGCTTGTTTGAAGGGCCGCGCAGACCGTTCTCTTCGCGGAACGAGGCGTTTTCGATTCCGCTGGATGCACTTGCGCAAGCAGGTGAGGCGCAGGTGATTGACCTTCCAATGACAGCTCTCATTGTTCCTGATATCGAGACTTCCGATGTTACTGGCGATTCGCCTGTCTGGGAGCTGACATTGAACAATGGCGCGCCTCTGCCATCCTGGATGCAGTTCAATGCTGAACGAATGCAGCTCTTTGTGAGCGAGGCTGCCCCGAGTCTTGGATCCATGACCTTACTACTCAGTGCAACAAATTCTGCCGGCAGTGCGACGCAAAAGATACAGCTTTTGGCAGCTGAGGATGCCGAGGTCTTCTTTGATGTTGCGCGTCCGTCAGATGTGTATCTTGGTGAAGCGACGAACCAGCTTTATCGGGCCGGAGAAAGCGACCAAGTTGTTGATATTTCCAATACCGGATTTACTACGGTAGTGGGGAATGATTCGGGTGTTCGGATAAACAGCAATTGGAGTGGTGGAGCGTTTTATGGTGGTGCTGACAATGACTTGTTGAGCACTACAGGGGGCTATTCCGAGCTTTATGGCGGTTCGGGCGATGATCGCTTCTATTTGGAACAGCAGTCGGTTAACCGTGTAAATCCCGGCCCCGGTCAGGACAAAG
>NZ_LWFU01000526.1:0-8509 GCF_001635135.1 Oleiphilus sp. HI0080 | reverse complement strand
CTTAAAGGTCTCTGCACCGTCTATGATAGCGCGACCTGGAGTACCTGTTGCCTGATAACCGACGAAAATCACATGGGAATGTTTGCGCCAAAGGTTGTGCTTAAGGTGGTGGCGAATACGCCCACCATTGCACATTCCGCTGCCCGCAATCACAATCATCCCGCTGTCTACACGGTTCAAGGCCATAGATTCATCGGTGGTACAGGAGTAACGAAGTATCGGTAAAAAGGTATGCAGACTCTTATGTCGTTTTGACGAGGGCAAGGTGGGGTGCTCAATGGTATCCAGATCTTCTTCGTTATAGATATCACTGTATCGATGATAAATCTCTGTCACCGAGATCGCCATCGGACTATCAAGATACGCCACCTGATGTCTCAGTTTACCTTGCTGATAAAGCTCACCAAGACGAAAAATAATTTCCTGCGTTCGGCCGACGGCGAATGATGGTATGAGAATATTACCGCCATTCTTTGAGGCGTCCTCAATGATACTCTCAAACTCTTCGAGCGTTTCCTCCATTGAGCGATGATCACGATCGCCATAGGTTGATTCCATCATTACCACATCTGCCGACTCAACAATATCGGGATCACGCAGCAAGGCCGCCTGCGAATTGCCGAGATCACCTGAGAAAACGAGCTTTTTCTCTATCCCGGCTTCTTTGATATAGAGCTCGACAATGGAAGAGCCAAGAATATGCCCTGCATCTAGAAATCGAACGCGAACATCGGATGTGATTTTAACATCGCGATAATAATCGCTGCCTTTGCAATAGGTGAGCGCATCGAGCACGTCTTCGGTCGTGTAAAGAGGCTCTATATCTTCCTTGCCTGCTCTACGACGGCGACGACTCTCCCACTCCGCATCCCGTTCTTGCAAAGATGCTGCATCCTTGAGCAAAACGTCCACTAGCTCGCATGTCGGCCATGTCATATGAATAACCCCGTCATACCCAGCCTTGACCAACAAAGGAATACGACCGGAATGATCCAAGTGCGCGTGCGATATAACGACAGCATCGATGGTGCTCGGATCAAACGGCAGAGGTTTTGAATTCGCCTCTTCTTCTTTACGCCCGCCTTGAAATAAACCGCAATCAAGCACAATTCGGCTTGAATCTGTTTCCAGTAAATAGAGCGACCCTGTTACACCTTCTACCGCACCGTAAAACGTCACACTAGCCATGGTGGCCTCCTAATTTTGACTCGACACACTGTCGAGATCATTTATGTGCCCTTGCTCAACTGAGCGACTCTTATTTTTATCAGAATCCAAGGTTCTCTGCAGCTCATTCAAGCGCACTTCTGCCTTTAGCCACTGCTGTGCATAGCGCGACACCTGTGCCAATATATCGATATGGTCGGTCATCTGGCGCAAACTCACCTTACTTTTCGTGCCAGCCAACAGCAATTCAGCTTTGGCTAAGTCATGCTCTGCCTGCAACTCACGATAGCGATGCTCTACCTTATTTATGTCTACACCCTGACTAAAGCGCTCGCTGCTCACGAAATCCATCACATGATTGAAGAATCGCTGATTCCCTGCTTTCAATGCAGAATCTTCCAGCGCCTCGACCTTGACCATCGTTTGAGCAAACTGACGAATAGACATCGCACAATTCAATAGGTATTGATCAACCCGCATTAGCGTTGCCAACTGCTTGGTAGTCACTTCCGTCAGTGCCACCTGCTCGATGCTGACAATAAACTTTGAGACCTGCGTTGAGAGCATAGCGACAACATGTAGCTCTTGCTCAATCTTCGGCAGGCTCGATTCATTGATCGTCAGCGCCGTTTTATAGGCCTCACTTATTCGCGAACCAATTAACTCAAGCTCAAGAACAAGAGCATTGACGGCCAAGACAGGTGTCGAAGCGACATTGCTATCAAGAAAGCGCGGATGAGACTCGCGCTCTTCCCATGAAACAAAACGCTTTTCAACAAAGCTGGCGAGCCGGTCATTCACAGGAAAAACCAGCATGACACCCAGGATATTAAATGCAGTATGAAACAGTGCTAGTGTGATTTCCGGACGACGCTCCATGCCAAGCATATCGCCGAGTTCGGCTATCAACCAAAAAAGAAGCGGCAACAACGCCAACGCCACAACGGCAGTACCGATGTTAAAAATAACCTGAACAGCTGCCACACGTTTCGCATTAGAGGTTGCACCAATGGACGCCAGCACGGCGGTGGAAGTGGTTCCAACATTCGCACCAATAACCATCACCGCTGCGACGGGCAAAGAGACGACTCCGCTTGCTGCCGCTGTGATGGTGATTGCGATAGAAGCGCTTGATGACTGAGTGAGCACCGTCATTAATATGCCCAGCAGCAGAAAGCTCGCATGACCAATCAAACCCTCAGTCTCAATCTGACTCAAATCGAGCGTCGCTACCAAACCATCGAACGCAGACTTAAGCACATCCACGCCAATAAAAAATAGACCAAAACCAACTAGTGCCATTCCCGCTGAACCAACGCGCCCATGACGCCGCGTTAGTCGTAAAAACATACCCATGCCGATCATCGGCAAGGCAATGGCATGAAGATCCAGTTTAAAGCCGGTCAGCGCAACCAGCCAGCCTGTCATTGTGGTACCAATATTCGCGCCGTAGATAATACCTAAAGCCTGTCGCATTTTGATCAGGCCAGCATTCACAAAACCGATTGACGCAACCGTTACCGCACTGGATGACTGCACAATCGCCGTCATCATCAAGCCTGAGAATATGCCGCGCAGGGGTGTACGGCTCCATTCAGACAAAATCTTTCGCAATGACGATCCTGCCGCCAACTTTAAGCCATCAGTCATCATGCCAATAGCAAGGATAAATATACCCAAACCACCTATAGCTGAACCGGCGATCGCAAAAATGTCTAGCAAGACGACGTCCCTCCGAGATCTAAGAGTCGCAAGATGCAAGCTTTGAACAAAGCTAAGTTATTAGGGTAGTGAGCTTACCCACATTCGAAACACAGGACAGAGATATATTAGGAATTTACGTCCTTTGGATAGACGAAAGCAGCCAAAATTGATACGTATCAACTCACCAAGAATACAAGCCGTCTTTATCTGCATTGGCCAAGCATGCTATCCAAAAGCCCCAAGGGGATCGGGCTTTTTGGGGGCTTATCATATCGACCGCCAGCAACAATCAGCCAACTTGTAACTGAATCCACTCTCGGGCAGAAATCCGCCCCTGCTCTGCGAGTTTCACGGCATGCTCAGTGAGGGTATTGAGTCCGCTCTCAAGTCGAAGGTGTTCGAGATTTTTTTCTGAGACGCCGTCACTGATCGCTTGTTTGATATTCAAATCAACGGGCAAGGCCTCGTATAGCCCTCTTCGCCCTGAGATACCAGTGCCATTGCATTCTTCGCAACCAGAGCTAGATTTAAACTCGATGTGTGCAAGCTCAGGCTGCAAATTAAGCATGCGCGCCTCTTCCGACGCGTCATCGCCGATACAACTGGGGCAATTTAACTTCGCTAATCGCTGCGCAACCAATAGGGTCAGCGTCGCCTTTAACAGGTAGGGCTTAACGCCCATTTCAAGCAAGCGTGTAATCGCCGAAATGGCATTGGTACAGTGCAAGGTACTTAGCACAAGATGTCCGGTCAGCGCGCATTCGATCGCGATTTTTGCGGTTTCTTCGTCGCGAATCTCGCCCACCATAATCACATCGGGGTCGTGTCGTAGTATATTCCTCAGGGCTTTCGGAAAGGTCGAACCTGCTTTACGGTTTATCTGTATTTGTTCCGTACCTTCAATATGAAACTCCACCGGATCTTCAACCGTAATGACATTCAAGGCCTTGTTTTCAATGATCTCCTGCAACAACGCATAGAGCGTGGTCGACTTACCGGAGCCGGTAGGTCCCACAACGAGCACGAGACCATGGCTTTGTTTGGATGCCTTATAGACATGCTTGTACTCACCTTCTTCAAGCCCTAGCTGCTCAAGCGAGAACAGGCGTTGATCCGCATTCAGCAGCCGAACGACTAGGCTCTCCCCGTGAATGGTTGGAATGATCGACATACGCAACTCAAGCTTATGCCCTCCGACCGATATACGTGCCCCGCCGTCCTGTGGCATTCGATGTTCTGAAATGTTCATCCCACCGATGATTTTGAAGCGACTAATTACCGCGGCCAAGTGCTCTTTATGAATCTCCGAGCGCAGCACCATGTTGCCATTCATACGAAGCAGGTAGTCGGCTCCCTTCTCGGTTGGTCGAATATGAATATCGGATGCGTTCTTGCGGTAGGCCTCCAACAACAATCGCGTGACGATTCGAACAATTGGCTTCTCGCGAACCTGTTGTTTGATCAGCTCCAGCTCATCGCCAATCGTTGCTTCGCTTGAGCCGTTCTGCAGACCAACCAAGGCTTCTGTGCTGTATAGATGATCGATCGCAGCATCGATCTCCTGACCCCGACACTTGAATGCCTCGACATGACGGCCCGTAACAAACTCAATATTCTGAACCGTATCGTCGTAATCAACGTCTTCGTCAATTGCGATAATGAGGCTGTGCCGGTACTCGAACAAAGGGACAACACGATAAAGATCCGCCCACTGAGCCTGAATGCGCTCTTCGATGTCAGCCGGGAAAGGAAAGTCCGATAAGTTTACTTTAGGAACCGCGGCGTCTTGCAACGGACTGATACGCTGAAGATCTAAATAGTCTTGGAGTTGTTCGATACTGTGGACAAAATACTCAACGGGCTCGCGTGCAGCCTTTCTCATATATACAACCTTACATCTTTGATGCTCGCGTGTTTAACCACCAACATCATATGAAAACAGACTCGCGTTTAACCTAGGCCAAAAGTTCCGTCGGACGCTTGCTTCTCAGACTTCTCGAATGCCTCAATCATTTTCACTAAACGCGCATGCTCGGTGCCACTTTCGCCCGAGTGTAAATAGACTTTGGCGGCTTCAACAACATGCTCTGCTGCCCGATAGCGACGCTCAAAATTGAGCAATGTTTCGGCAATCAAATCAGGGTCTTGATTCGTATCACGCATCTGTTGCGCTTTGTTCAGGACGACGTTCAACTCTTCTAAAGATAAGGTGCTCAAGGGCGACTCCTAGCGGTTTTCGATCGTGTATTACTATTATGGCTCAAAAGAAAAACCTTGGAAGGAAAAGGGCTTGAGGAGGATCAAGTTGACGTAATAAAGACCAAAAAAGGTACTTTTTACCTAGTTGATTAAGCGCGTCAGGTGTTCTTTATCGGGTACTTTTTAACGCTGGAGCGATGACCAGAACAGCGTTTGGAGCAATACTTTACCTGCTCCCAGTGTTTTGCCCACTTTTTTCGCCAAACAAAATCCCGCTCGCAAACTGGGCAGCGTTTGCTCGGTAAATCAGACTTTTTCATTGGCTGTAAGCTTGCCCAAAAAGCGCTGACTATCAGAAGCAATCAAGGCACGCTTTTCATCGGTCATTTTTTCGAGCGTTCGGTAAGGCATCGCAAGGCGCTGATTGCCGCGTAAAACGGGCTTATTTCGCTCAAGAAAATCCCAGTAAAGATAATTAAACGGACATGCCTGATCGCCATTTTTGTCTTTCACCTTATAACGACAAGACTGACAGTAATCAGACATTTTATTGATGTAGCTACCGCTGGCTGCGTAGGGCTTGGAAGCCATCAGGCCACCATCTGCAAACAAAATCATGCCCTGTACATTGGGTAACTCAACCCATTCATAGGCGTCTGCATAGACCAGCAAGTACCAGTTTTGAACCTGCTTCGGATCGATACCGGCAAGTAACAGAAAATTGCCTAGCACCATTAAGCGCTGAATATGGTGTGCATAAGCATTGTCACGCGTTTCACTGATACATTGCGAGAGGCATTGCATGTCTGTGTCTGCGGTCCAAAAAAACTCGGGCAGATCGCGTGTCGCATCAAGCGTATTCTGCTCGGCGTAGTGCGGCATCTGCTGCCAATAAAGCCCTCGAACATACTCACGCCAACCGAGCACTTGTCTGATAAAGCCCTCAACCGCATTGAGCGGCAGATTGTGTGCGTGGTAAGCCGATTCGACCTGTTCGATCACTTCCGCGGGCGTGAGAAGACCACAATTGAGATAAAAACTGATATGGCTATGGAACAACCAAGGCTCACCTTTTTTCATGGCGTCTTGAAAGTCGCCAAAGTGCATCAAGCGCTCTTCAATAAATTGCGCCAGCACCTGCAGCGCCTGATCACGTGTAACCGCTAAATCAAAGCTTTCAACAGAGCCAAAGTGTTCATGAAATTCTGCCCTCACTAGCGCCAAAACTTCTTCGGTGATCGCATCGGGTTCGAATGCGGTTTTAGCCGGTACGCTCACTCCCTTAGGCAAGGCTTTGCGATTATCAGCATCAAAGTTCCATTGTCCGCCAAGAGGTTTTGCGGCGCCTTTTTCATCGGATTCGCTACCCGCTTCCATCAGAATATTTAATCGCTTGCGCAGCTCGCGATAGAAAAACTCCATTCTCAATTGCTTGCGCCCTTGAGTCCAAGCATCAAAGTCTTCAAGAGTCGATAAAAAGCGGTCGTCCTCACGAATCTCAACATGCACGCAAAATGTCTCGCCCCAAGATTGCATGTCTTCCAAAACACGCCATTCTCCGGGAAAGGTTAGAACAAGGTGCTTCAAACCCAACACGTTTAAAGCCTGCCTTACCTCGCCCTCCAAACTGCCGGCATTCTGCGCGTCGTCGTACCGAATATAACGAACCGTCAAACCACGCTGCTCAAGCTCTTGCGCAAAATGACGCATGGCCGAAAACAAAAAAGCAGTTTTACGTTTGTGGTGTTTGACGTAGGTGGCCTCGGTGCGCACCTCGGCCATTAAGATCACGTCTTTTTCAGGATCGATATCGCGTAAACTCGCCAGATCATGGCTTAGCTGATCCGCCAGAACCAAACGTAGTTTCCCTGATGCAGTGCCCGACATGTCTCTCTACCTCAATTCACCAGCATAGCTTTCGCCCGCGGTTATCATATTAAGTACTCGCTCTCAGCGCCCGCGCTTGATAGCTAGCCGGCGCGTTTGACTGGCTCATACGCATCCAACGCTGCTTGGCGAGAAGCCTTTAGATCGACGATCGGTTCGGGATAGTCAATGCCTAGCACAATGCCTGCGCTCTTAAGCACATCTTTGGGCGTCTCCCAAGGCTTATGAATGTACTTCTTTGGCAGTTTAGAAAGCTCCGGACAATACCGTTTTACGTACTCGCCCTCTGCATCAAACTTTTCGCCTTGCAGTACCGGATTAAAAATTCGAAAGTACGGCGAGGCATCCGCGCCTGAACCTGCCACCCACTGCCAACTCGCCACATTCGCGGGCAAATCCGCATCGAGCAGACAATCTCGAAACCACGCCTCCCCCAAGCGCCAATCTGTCCTCAGGTTTTTGACCAAGAAGGAGCCAACCACCATACGGACTCGGTTGTGCATATATCCGGTTCGCCAAAGCTCACGCATACCTGCATCGACAATAGGAATTCCTGTCTGACCGCTTTGCCAAGCGCGTAACAGAGCGGGGTCGTTCTGCCAGGTAAATGCATCGAACTTCGGATTGAAGTTGTCTTTGGTGATTTGCGGAAAATGGAAGAGCAAGTAGTGACTGTACTCCCGCCATCCAAGCTCACTCAAGTAGGTATCCAAGTGTTCGTCTTCGATATCCATCTCGAATGCGTGTTTGGCTGCATACCAAACCTGATTGGGCGACAACTCACCAAAATGTAGAGAGGGACTGAGTTGCGACGTACCGACAACGGCTGGAAAGTTTCGCTTTGACCGATAATGAAACGCCGCGTTTTCGAGGTAGAGCTCAAGACGCTTGGCTGCGCCCTCTTCTCCCGGTTGCCATAGCGCATCGATCTCTTTATACCATTCGATACTCGGCATTAAACCCAATTCGTCCACGCTCAGACTTTCTAGGTTACGAGAATTAGCCTCCTGCGTAGAGATCGCAGTGAGATCCGCGCGGCCAAAAGGGACTCTCGGTTCTTTTGCTTTCAGGCAGCCCTTCCGATAATAAGGCGTGAATACCTTATAGGGCGTACCTTGCTGATTGAGAATATCCCAAGGCTCCCAAAGCAAGTTAGCTTGGAAGCTTTTCGCATCCACTCCCTTGTCTCTCAACGCGCTCTTTATCAATGCGTCTCGTTCGGTTTGCCACGGCTCGTAACAACGATTCCAATAAACCGCTCTGGCATTCGTTTCAGCGAGCAAGCCCTGAAGCACATCGGCCGCTTTCCCTTTGCGCAGAATAAGCTTGCCATCGAGAGACTTGTTTAGCGCTTCAAGGGAGTGATGCAACCACCAACGACTCGCCTCACCTGTGGCAAATTCACCCGCATCGTCGTCATCAAGAATAAACACCGGAATCACCGAGCCGGCCTGACAAGCGTGATAAAGGGCCGGATTATCGCGAAGTCTCAAGTCACGGCGAAACCAGACGATGGTGGAATTTTCGGTCAAAACGGCATCCTTGAATAACA
>NZ_LWFU01000525.1:0-8012 GCF_001635135.1 Oleiphilus sp. HI0080 | reverse complement strand
TCTTGAATTAGAGCTGACAGAAAGTGCCCTGAAAGAAGACATTCAGGGAGTAAGCGAGCGGCTTGCGGACTTACGCGAGATTGGCATCAAGGTATCGATCGACGACTTTGGAACGGGCTATTCATCGCTCAGTTATTTGCGCCACCTGCCCGTAGATACGCTTAAGATCGACCGAGAGTTTATCGACAATATTGAGTGCTCCAAAGCTCAGCAGGCGATTACCAAGGCGATTGTCGTATTGAGTAATTCTCTTGATTTGAAAGTTGTTGCTGAGGGCGCAGAAAATGAAGCGCAGCTTGATCTTCTAAGATCCCTTGGATGTGACTATGTTCAGGGTTACTACGTTTCGAGACCGCTTGATAAGGAAGCAATGGAAGCCCTGTTACGAAACCAGCAGCCGTCAAACGTTGGATAGTTGGATACCCTCAGCCAGCTTTAAACGACCTTCCAAATCAAACTGACCCCAACAGCGAATAACAGAAAACGACACGCTTGCATGAACTGAGTCTCGCTCAAGCGACCTTGAATCTGTTTGCCCAGCCAAACGCCCAAGTAGGCCATTGGTAACAGCACGACACTGATCGCGACCAACTGCAGAGACCATTGCCCGTTTAGAGAGTAGGGAATCAACTTGATGGCATTCATGATCGCGAAAAACGCACCAGCGGTAGCGAGCCACGCTGCTTTTGGAAGCGCTCTGGATACAAAGTAGATATTGATCGGTGGGCCGCCGGCGTGTACGAGCGTGCTACTTAAACCAGAGCTTGTCGACCAAAAAAAACGAGCGCCTTTAAAGCGCATTAGTGCTTGTTGTAGTCGCGCCCAAAGCGCAAACAGAATGCATAGAATACCTAAACCGAGCATGAGGGCCGAATCGGAGGCCGATCCCATGGCAAAGCCGCCAAGAAATATGCCGACCAGCGCGCCGGGAATTAAGCCCCTTAATTCAGGCCAATTTATCTGTCGAAAGTAGTAGCGCAGAGTTTGCGCATCCATCGCAAGCAAAAGCGGTAGGGTAATTGCTGTGGCTTCGAGCACCCCAATTTTAAAGCTCAATAGTGGCACGGCGACAACACCGGCGCCTCCGGCAAAGCCCGACTTTGAAATACCGGTGATGATGACGCCAGTGATGGCCAATAGCCAAAAGATCGGATCGCTTGTCATGTTGTGAATCTCTTATCCATTTGGCTTAGGTGGTTCCAAAAACGTGCGCTGCGCCATCAGGGAAGTTCAAACCAGAGCGCTTCGAAGTCGTCGCTGTTTGCCTGAGCCTGCACATGGTCAGTGGACGCTATCGCACCACCCAGAGCATCGCCCGCCTTCAATGTGGTTGTTGCATCATTAAACTGAAACTCTGCTGAGCCCTTTATGACATGCAAATAACTATGATTGCCCCGACTCGTCAGCGTGGCAGTCTCGTCTGTAGCGAGGCGCAAACGATAGATACGCGCGTCCTGATGTACGTGCAACGAGTCGCCTTCACCATCGGGGGTGACTAAAGGAGTTAACGCGGTATTCTGTTCTATTGCGCGTTGTTCATAACTCGGTTCAATGTTTTGCACTTCAGGCTGAATCCATATCTGAAGAAACTTCAGAGGAGCCTCTTTGGAGGCATTGTGCTCAGAATGTGTTACCCCAGTGCCGGCACTCATTCGCTGTACTTCGCCTGCAGGTATCTGGTAATGGTTACCGGTACTATCTTTATGCTCAATCGTACCCTCAAGAACATAGGAGATAATCTCCATGTTTTGATGGCCATGTGTATCAAAGCCTGCGCCGGGTGCGACGGTATCGTCGTTGATGACGCGAAGCACCGATACGCCCATGTGCTGAGGGTCGTAGTAGTGACCAAAGGAAAAGCTGTGTTTGCTATCCAGCCAACCAAAGTTGGCCTGACCCCGTTCCTCATTACGTCTCAAATAGTTCATGCGTCTCTCCTGTCATCTAACGAATGATGGGATTAGTATATGGAGCGAACAGCCTGGGAAATACCGGAAGAATTAAGATGAAATGCTCAAAAAAACTGATGTTTCTGTTGTTACTGGCGGTCGTGAACCCAACATACGCCAATCAGTTGGAGAAAGTCGCCAGTGGTTTTGCTTTGCCTTGGTCGATTGAATTTGTTAGTCACAATACCGCCTTGGTGAGTGAGCGAGAAGGTCAACTTCAGTTTATTGAATTGGGCTCAGGCAAAAAGACGCAGATTCAGGGCGTTTGGCCTGTATGGTTCAGCGGGCAGGGCGGCTTGCTCGATTTGGCACTGCATCCGCAGTTTCAGAGAAATGCGTGGATTTATGCGACCTACAGTAAGCCGGATGATGACGAAGCTTCAACGGCCTTGGCCCGGTTCAGAATAAAAGATGCGCGCGTGCGCGATTTTGAAGAGCTTTTTGTGAGCAACGCCAAGTCATCGGGTGGACGACACTTTGGCAGCCGGATCGCGTTTGATGCACAGGGGTATCTTTATTTTAGCTCTGGTGATCGAGGCGAGCGCGAATGGGCTCAGGAGCTTTCGAGTCATGCGGGTAAAATACTTCGATTGCATGATGACGGGCGTATTCCTGAAGATAACCCGTTTTACGCTGTAAAAGGCGCGCAGCCCGAGATCTGGGCATATGGCAACCGAAACCCGCAAGGCATGCATTATGACCTGGAAACCGATGTTCTTTGGTCAATAGAGCATGGGCCGAGAGGTGGTGATGAGGTCAATATCATTCAGCGTGGCGCGAATTATGGTTGGCCCGTTATCTCGTATGGTAAAGAGTATTGGGGCCCCATAGACGTTGGAGAAGGTACGCATCGTGAAGGCATGGAGCAACCGGTCAAGTACTATGTGCCTTCCATCGCGCCAAGCAGCTTGAGTATGTTTGGGAACAAGCTTTATGCTGGTGCGCTGAAGTTGCGTCACGTAAATGTGCTTGTGCTAGATGCATCAATGACGAGAGTGACGGCAGAACAGCGACTGTTCGAAAGTCTTGACGAACGGGTTCGCGATACGGTACTTGGGCCCGATCAGTGGATGTACTTTCTGACCGATTTGGGCAACTTATATCGTTTCGAGCCCTAAAAATCGAAATGTGCTAAGCGCGCACCTTGATGAGTTTCGCTCTGAGAATTTTCAATAAGTCTTCAGTGCGGACTTCAATATCCAGGCCTCTTCGGCCGCCGCTCACTAGCAAGGTTTCTAGGTGCTCTGCGGAGGCATCGACAATCGTCGGTAATCGTTTTTTCTGTCCGAACGGGCTAACACCACCCTTGATATAGCCCGTCGAGCGCTCAGCGTCTTCGACTTTGGCCATGCTTGCCTTCTTCGCGCCCAGTGCTTTTGCGGCACTTTTAAGATTGAGGCTTTCTGCAACAGGGATGATGACGCATGCCAACTTGCTAGCGTCTAGCTCGATGATGAGTGTTTTAAACACTTTCTCTGGATTAAAACCGAGCTTTTCTGCCGCTTCCAAACCGTAGGCACCATGGTTTGGATCATGCTCGTAGGCATGCACGGTATGAGAAATCTTCTGCTTGTTGAGTAGATTGATCGCGGGCGTCATGCTTGACGAGTTTACGTCTTTTTGTAGGCAATAAAAAAGGGCCCTTAGGCCCTTTTTAAACGTCACGATTTACTTTGTGTAGGCCGCGGCCGCTTTTTCGATAGAGGCGCGCGCTGCATCCGCGTTTTCCCAACCGATAATTTTCACCCATTTGCCCGCTTCAAGATCTTTGTAGTTTTCGAAGAAGTGCTGGATCTGATCTTTTAACAGAGGCGGAAGGTCATCAACATCTTTAACGTCACTATACGCAGTGGATAGCTTGTCGTGAGGAACGGCAACCAACTTTTCGTCGCCACCCGCTTCGTCTTCCATGTTCAGCATGCCAACAGGACGGCAGCGAATAACGGCGCCTGGCAATACGGGATAAGGAGTGATAACCAAAACGTCTAATGGGTCACCGTCATCAGCAAGCGTATGTGGAATGAAACCATAGTTCGCAGGGTAAAACATAGGTGTCGCCATGAAGCGATCAACAAGCACGGCGCCCATGTCTTTGTCGATTTCGTATTTGATTGGGCTGCTGTTTGCAGGAATTTCAATCGCAACGTAAATATCGTTTGGCAGATCTTTACCTGCTGGGATGTTGTCAAAAATCATGTAAGTTTCCTCAACGTGAGCGCTAGAATAAAGGCTCGCGATTATAAGGCCTTAGCCCAGTCAAACCAAGCTTCTCGCGATATCTAAACCGCTGCTTTTAACGTTTTTACACCATTTTTGGTGCCGACAAGAAGAATGTCCGCTGATCGCGCGGCAAACAGGCCATTTGTGACCACACCCGTGATCTGGTTTATTTGCTCTTCCATAGCGATCGGCGACTGAATTTTCATGTTGTGGACGTCAAGAATAAGGTTCCCATTATCCGTAATAAAGTCTTCGCGCCAAACGGGGTCGCCGCCCAGTTTCACCAATTCGCGCGCGACATAGCTACGCGCCATTGGAATCACTTCTACCGGAAGCGGGAATGCGCCCAAAAGATCAACTTGTTTGGTGTCGTCTACAATACAGACAAAGGTTTTCGCGACAGCGGCAACGATTTTCTCTCTGGTGAGCGCTCCGCCGCCGCCTTTAACTAATTCAAGATGCGCATTGCACTCGTCAGCACCATCAATATAAAAATCGAGTTTTGGCGCACTGTTGAGCTCGTAGACTGGAATGCCGTGAGATTTCAATCGTTCGGCGCTGGCCTCGCTGCTTGCGACCGTGCCGTCAAAGGTGTGTTTGAGCTCAGCAAGGTGGTCGATGAAAAAGTTGGCGGTAGAGCCTGTGCCAATGCCAATAATGCTGTCGCTATCTAGCTGACCTTTGATGAGATTAACGGCTTCGAGCGCCACCGCGCTTTTAAGTTCGTCCTGAGTCATTAAGCATTCCTGATGAAGTTCTAGAATTTCGTGCAGTATAGGGGGCAAGCTCAGCCATTTAAAGCAATGCTTTCAAGCTCGTCGGCAGGAACCGGGCGGCTTAGCAGATAGCCCTGCATGACGTCGCATCGATTGTCTTTGAGGAAGTTCAATTGCTCTTCGGTTTCTACACCTTCCGCGACGACTTTTAAACCGAGATTATGAGATAGCGCAATGATGGCTTTTACGATTGTCTGATTGACGCCATCGGTAATGATATCGTTAACGAAGCTACGATCTATTTTTATCGCATCTAGAGGTAAGGAGCTTAGGTATGAGAGCGACGAATAGCCGGTTCCAAAATCGTCCACAGATATTTTACAGCCCAGTTGGTGAACTTGCCTAAAGATTTGAACGCAATGCTCTGGGTCTGACATGACAGCTGATTCTGTGAGCTCGAGCTCTAAACACTCAGGCTCGATGCGTGAATCTGCAATAGTGGACCGGAGAGATTCAAGAAAACCATCAAACTGGAGTTGCCTGCTTGATATATTGACGCTTATGGTCACGGATGGGGGCAAGACTTTACGTGTTTGCCAGTCTTTCAGCTTATGACAAGCATCGTTGAGTATCCAAAGGCCTAGTTCGTTAATGAAGCCGCGCTCTTCTGCAATCGAGATGAATAATACTGGGCTTATGAATTGGCCATCTATTCTCCAGCGCATAAGGGCTTCTAGACCCACTATTTGGTCTGTCGTCGCGCTATATTGAGGCTGGAAATAGGTCTCGAGTTGATCATTAATGATTGCGTTCTTGAGTTTAGTTCCAAGCTCAATCCGCATTCTGGCATCTTGCTCTAGCTCTTCAGAAAAGTAGGCGTATTGGCTGCGACCTTTGTTTTTGGCGAGATACATTGCTGCATCCGCATTTTTTAACAACTTACTAGCCGACGTTTGCGTTCCGTCGTAAACAGCAATACCGATGCTGGTGCTTGTGAGAATTTCATGACTATTGATGTTGTGCGGTTTGGAAAGATCCTCAAGAATACGCATCGCAATTTGACTTGTTGTATTGGGGCTTTCTAAGTCGTTTAGGACGATACAAAACTCATCGCCACCTAGTCTCGCGACGTAATCGCTATCGCGAACGCATTGCTTCAGTCTGAGTGCAATGCTGCGTAAAAGCAGGTCACCTGCTGCATGCCCGTAGGAGTCGTTGACTACTTTAAAGTGGTCGAGGTCAAGAAACATTACTGCTAGTTTCTGAGCCCGTGTTTTGCCACGGCCGACTAATCGCGCCAGCATATTGGTAATTTGCTCTCGATTGAACAGGCCTGTTAGCTGGTCGTGACGAGCAAAGTCCTGCAAGCGTTTGAACGCGCTTTTAAGATCTTTTTGTTGCTCTTTGATAATGCTTTTTTGATTGTCTAGTTGCAGAAATACATTTGCTTTGTGGAGTATGATTTCTGGTATTAGGGGCTTCGTCAGGATGTCTACAACGCCGTGCTTATAGCCCTTCTGAAGGTCTTCATTGCCGATGTTTTGGGCTGTCATCAGAATGATAGGTACGTAGCGGGCGCGGGCGCTGTTATGAATTTCTTCTGCTAGATCATAACCAGAAATATCAGGCATAATGATGTCGAGAAAAATCACCGCGAGATCGTGTTGCTGTAGCACTTTGCGAGCATCTTCCGCGTTGTTGGCTAGAAACACGCGCGCGCCCGTAGATGCCAGAATTGACTCCATAATCAGCAAGCTAGATTGCGCATCGTCGACAACGAGGATATTTTGCGAGGATTTCACTTTATTCACTGCAACGTCCTTGCTGATTCAATGCAATAGGTATCCAAATCATAAGGTGAATGGCCGCTAAAAATGCGTATCTCCAAAACACCTATTAATAGCAGAGTAAAGCGCCTTTATCCACTCGTTATAGAGCACGAATTTGGTTAAGATTGCGCATCTCTTTGAGTGCTGAACGCGGGCTGAGCCCAAAATATTGCTGCGGAAACGAGTTATTTATGCTGAACAACTATATTAAGAAAATTCTAGATGCGCGGGTTTATGACGTGGCGATTGAGTCACCTTTAACGCCTGCGAGAAGTCTTTCGCAGCGTTTTAACAATGAGATCTTTTTGAAGCGTGAAGATTTGCAGCCTGTGTTTTCGTTCAAACTACGCGGCGCATACAACCGCGTTCGACAGCTTAGCGATATCGATAAGGCGAAAGGCGTGATTGCTGCCTCTGCGGGTAATCATGCGCAGGGCTTGGCATTAGCCGCGAAGACACTGGGTATCAAAGCTACGATCGTAATGCCAAAAACGACGCCGGAAATTAAGGTCAGTTCGGTCAAAGCGCGTGGTGCGAAAGTGGTGCTTGTTGGCGACACCTTTGACGAGGCGTCAGCCTATGCTCAAGAGCAAGTAAAAGAGAAAGGCTTGATTTACATCCCTCCTTACGATGATGAAGACGTGATAGCCGGTCAGGGAACGGTTGCAATGGAGTTGCTAAAGCAGCACACGGACGCAGCGCATGCGGTATTTATTCCTTGCGGTGGCGGGGGCCTTATTGCGGGGATGGCTGCATACATTAAATATCTGCGCCCTGAAATTAAGGTGATCGGCGTAGAGCCTGAGGATGCGGCTTGTTTGTTAGCTGCGAAAAAAGCCGGTAAGCGCGTTACGCTAGATCAGGTGGGTATTTTTGCTGATGGAGTGGCTGTGCGCCAGATCGGGAAATTGCCGTTTGATATCTGTAAGGATCATGTCGATGATGTGATCACGGTGAGTACCGATGAGATCTGCGCAGCGATAAAAGATATCTTTGACGATACCCGCGCCATTGCGGAGCCTGCTGGCGCGATTGGTGTGGCAGGCCTGAAAAAATATGTTGAGCAAACCGGGGTTCAGGGTGAGAACTTGTTAACGGTCGTGTCTGGCGCAAATATGAATTTTGATCGTTTGCGTTACATTTCAGAGCGAACGGAAATTGGCGAAAAGCGCGAAGCGATCTTGGCAGTGACGCTACCGGAGAAACCTGGCAGCTATAAAAGGTTTATTAAAGCCTTACACCGGCGTAATATCACTGAGTTTAACTACCGTTACGCAGATGGTTATGAAGCGCAGATT